>NZ_JAZHOC010000043.1:0-36917 GCF_036553575.1 Methylobacter sp. Wu1
GTTGAACAGGATCATCGCTTCATTAAGAAATCACTAAGCCGAGGATGGCGTTCAAAGCCTTTCATCCAGCCCAAACGACCCTGATGGGGCCGGGCTCATAGGTCCGGGAGGGGCTGGTGACTGAAGCGCGCTTGCCTGCCTATTAGCAGTTTATGGCTTTGGCAAGATTTTTGCAGCATTGTTAATTTGGTATGGTTTGAGCTAAGCTAATCCATTTTTACCGAGTTAGTAATCATGGTTAGATGCTCCAAATGTAGCTCAGAAGGCTGTACTAAAGATGGGATGGCGAAAGGCAGGCAGCGTTACCGCTGTAAGGTTTGTGATTATAGACATACCGTCAGTTACCGAGGCATCAATCCAGCCATTAAGCGGCAAGCGCTCCAGCTTTACCTTGAAGGCTTGGGTTTTCGTTCCATTGGTCGAATCCTGAACTGCAGTCATGTGGCGGTCTATAACTGGATCAAGGCCTACGACGAGTCCATTGAATCCATTCGCTCTACCGCCAGCGTTGAGGTCGTCGAAATGGATGGGGTCCATTTCTGTCCGCTGTGGGACATAAAAAAAGGCGTGCCGAACACATATCCGACACGCCTTTTTGCACCCGGCAGGGCAAGAATGGAAATTAACTTTTTACTGAATTGGCGATTTCATTAAACGCTTCAACTCTTGATTTGCCGGTAGTAACCAGATCAACGCCAGTATCAACTACCATTTTGCCAAGCCCTGGAATTTTGTAAACTACCATGGCCAGATAGCCGACAACCGGAACGGCAATAAAAGCTGCAATAAAACCGTTAAGGCCAATGGCTGACATGAGTTTTATTAGCAGAGCAATCGCATCCAATGGCAGTAAAACCATGGCGCCGAAATAGGCCAATACCATGAATGTGAACAGTACAAAAACTACAAATTGAAGCAGCCTTACCAATGCAACATTAATATTTTTCATATTATTTTTAATTTCCTGATAGAACTTAAGAAGCCTTTTTAGCCAGAAAGCGTTCCTGGCTCTGATTGATTTTTATCAAAAAGCCCCACTTTTTGAGATCGGCAATTATACCTTAAAGCCATCAAAATAATTTATTTTTCTTCTACCGGCTCATTTGGCTCGTCTCGAATAAACAACCGATACAAAATAGTGCCAGTCGCAAAGCCGCCTAAATGCGCCCACCAGGCCACATCAACAGTTACGCCCTCAAACACGACCGAAGTCATGGCATCATGGAGCTGGATAATGACCCACAAACCTAAAAAAGCAATGGCCGGGACATGGACGACAATCGGCAAAAAAAACAGAGGAATCCAAAGGATGACCCGGGCCATCGGATAGAGAAAAAAATAAGCCGCCAATACGCCGGCAATAGCGCCCGATGCGCCAACAACCGGGATGGCAAGACGAGGGTCAAAATACCATTGAAGAAATGTCGCGCATAGGCCGCACACTAAATAGAAGATCAGAAAAGGCCCATGCCCCATTCTATCTTCTATGTTATCGGCAAAGATCCACATGAAAACCATGTTGATGGCCAGGTGCCACCAGTTCCCATGCAAGAACAGACTGGTCAAGAAGGACAAATAATAGTCGTCGGGCAAACCGAAACTGAAAGCCCACTGTGGCTCTGTATAACGAATAGGCACCATGCCATAGCGATAAATAAGCCGATAACTCAACTCATACGGCATCAGCTGCATGGCAATAAAAATAGTGATGCAGATGGCTATCAATCCCCAGGTCACCCAAGGCCTTATGTTACAGGGCGCTGTATCTCTAATTGGTATCATGGCTTCCCCTATTGTTGATTCCAGTTATCGAAAAATCCGGATATTTCTAGCTCAAGCTTATCAGTTAAAAATACTGATGAGCAATGAGTCTGCATTTATTGATAAATCCTCGGCCTAAAAAGTTTATAATGATGGAAAAAATAGCTCCTTCTCATATTTGCCTCACGGCGACCGTAACGATTCATGCAACCGAATTCACTAGATACTCCCCTATCCTTTTCAGACTTGTCCCTTGATGAACATTTGCTCATGGCATTAAGGCAATTAGGCTTTGAGCAGCCCACACCGACTCAAATGCAGGCTATTCCGCCGGCCCTGGAACATAAAGACCTGCTGGTCAGCGCCGAAACCGGCAGCGGCAAAACGGCGGCCTTCCTGCTGCCGACTCTGCATCATTTACTAGCGATTCCCGCCTCTCACACCGGAACGCGGGCATTGGTACTTGCCCCGACCCGCGAGCTTGCGCGTCAGATTTTTCAGCAGTGCCGGCAACTGTGCGAATTCAGCGATCTGCAAGCCGGCCTGATTACGGGCGGCGACGATTTCAAACAACAACAGAAAACCATCCGTAAGAATCCCGACATTATCATTGCTACGCCGGGGCGGCTTCTGGAACTGCTGGATCAGGACCTGCCGGATCTTGACGGCCTGGAAGTTCTGGTGCTGGATGAAGCCGACCGCATGCTGGACATGGGATTCAGCGATGACGTACTGGCCATTGTCGAGCACTGCAATACGAAAAGACAAACCCTGTTGCTTTCTGCAACGCTGGCTCATCAAGGCGTCACGAAGATAGCCAAACAGGTACTGAAAAAACCTGAAGTGATTGCCTTAAACAGTCTGCACGATGAACACGGCAATATTGAACAGCAAATTGTCTTGGCCGACGACAGCGAGCATAAACAAAAACTGCTGGCCTGGCTGCTGCTTAATGAAATTTATGACAAAGCGCTGGTATTTACCAACACCAAAATTCAGGCCGATAGCCTGCGCGGTCCGCTGCGCGGCCAGAAACTCCGCGTCGGCGTGCTGCATGGCGATATGGATCAGAAAGACCGCAACCGGGTTCTGGAATTGTATACACAGGGCGATATCAACATTCTGATTGCCACCGATGTCGCCGCGCGCGGTCTTGATGTAAAAGGCATCGACCTGGTCATTAATTTCGACATGCCGAGAAACGGCATCGATTATATCCATCGTATCGGCAGAACAGGCCGCGCCGATGAACTGGGATTGGCGATTGCTCTGGTAAAAAGCACGGAATGGAACTTGATGGCCGGCATCGAGCGGTTTTTAAAGCAAAAATTTAAGCGCCGCACGATCAAGGAAATGGAAGGCAAGTATAAAGGCCCTAAAAAGCTTAAGGCCTCAGGCAAAGCTGCTGGCAGCAAGACTAAAAAAGAACCTAAAAAAGAAGCCGTCAAAAAGACCAAAGAGCGTCATCGCGACAGAAAAAATATCGGCAAGCGTCGCGTTCCAAGCAATAAGCCTTCCACTGGGACAGCACCCGCTGAGTAATACCTATAACGGGCAATCCGGCTATGGGTTGCCCGCTATATTCAAGCCGATCAGAGTACTCTTCTATTTGCGGAAAATCAGGTTGATAATCAGCGTCAAAATCAGGCTGACGATGATCATTGAGGTGATCGGAAAAAAAATAATCCGCTTTTCATCCTTGATATGGATATCGCCGGGCAACTTGCCAAACCAATTGATCAGCCAGGGGGCATAATTGAAAACAAGCCCGGCAACAATCAGAATGACGCCGATAATCATCAATAGTCTTCCGGTTGTCATAGATCGCCCTCCATTACGCTAAACCGCAATTTTACAATGCGGAAATTATAGCGGCTTATTGCCTCGTTCTTAGTCAGTATATTTACCTAGGGGTTAATGCGAATTTTATTTTCGCTTTCAACAGGTTATCTTACATAGCAACTTATGTGGCCTGGAGATTTTAAGCAGCTGCCGTCAACTCCTGCCATTTGCTGTACGCACCGCCGGCTATTTTAGAGGGGCTATGGCTATAACCGAACCATCCACTGCAGCAACGGCGCCAGACAAGCCCAGCTTCGCGATTAAAGATTGCACATTGATCGCTATCGCTACAGGCAAACGCGCGCATACGCTGGAAGAATTCCGTGGCCATATTGCCGAAATCAGCCCCGACAGCCTGTATTATCATTTTTGGGGCAATCTGCTCCAGGCCCGTTTTGAAGAACGCGAATATAACAACGATTTCGCCGCCTGGGCTCATCGCAGCCTTCACGATGCGAAAGTCGCAGAACAGCTGGCGGTCGTTGATCCTACCCAATTCGCCGACATGACGGAGATTCGCCGGCAGCTTCTGGAGTATATCGAAGAACGCCTTGAAGAAAGCGAGCACCTGCATTGGGTCGTCGCCGCCCAGCCATTTGAATTCATACGATCCCAGATTGTCGTTTTCAACACGCATGCCAGCATAGCCAATCCCAGAGAAATGGCGAAAACCATGCGCAGGCTGTCAGTCAGCAGCATTTTTTATCATTTTATCGATGCCAGGCGACGCAATCCGGACAGAATGGATGACTTCCGCGCCTGGCTAAACCATTATGGTGATACCTATCAAGTACTGGTGGAACTCCTGTCGAGCGTAGATCCTTACTTCGGATCACTGGCGGAACTGCGGCAGCAATTGGTGGACGTTTTTGAAATTTGTTTTGACTACGCTATGGATGCCACGGAATGACTCACATGCTCGATGCCTATGCTGATATTGTTGGCGCCGACGTCATCCGTCACTTGCGGCAATTGGCCGAGCCCTTGCAAGGTAAAACGGTCGTGCATGTAAATTCCACGCGACGGGGCGGCGGTGTTGCCGAGATTCTGGAAAAAATGGTGCCATTGACGCGCGATCTGGGGATTAATGCGCATTGGGAGGTCATTACCGGCGACAGCGAATTTTTTCAGTGTACAAAAAGCCTGCATAATGCCTTGCAAGGCGATCGGCTGACCATCCCTGAAACCTTGCTGGATCATTATCAGGATGTGAACGTACAAAATGCGCAACAGCTGCGCCCTATTCTGGAAGAAGCGGATTTTGTTTTTATCCATGACCCGCAGCCGGCCGCGTTGCTGAAATATTGCGGCAAGCGCAAAGGCAAATGGATCTGGCGCAGCCATATCGACGCCAGCCGTCCGCATCGTGCAGCCTGGCGATTTCTTGAACAATTCGTACGCGGTTACGATGCCAGCATCTTCTCGCTGCCGCAATTTGCACAGACGCTGCCGCATCCTGAATACATTGTCTCGCCCAGCATCGATCCCCTGAGTGAAAAGAATATCGATCTGCCTTTAGCTGAACTGGAATCAGTGCGTGTACGCTTCGGCATTGATCCGGAACTGCCGTTGATCGCGCAAATCTCCCGTTTCGACCGGTTCAAGGATCCGCTGGGCGTCATTGAAGCCTATAAGCTCGCCCGGCGCTTCATTCCCAGACTGCAGCTGGTGCTGGCCGGCGGCGGCGCTGCCGATGATCCTGAAGCCGAGGCGGTACTCACCGAAGTATACGCAGCGGCGGACGATGATCCGAATATAAAAATCCTGGTATTGCCGCCCGACGCGCATAGAACGATCAATGCCCTGCAACGCCTGGCCGATATCGTCATACAGAAGTCCACCAAAGAAGGCTTCGGGCTGACTGTTACGGAAGCCATGTGGAAAGGCAAGCCGGTCATAGGCGGCGATACCGGCGGCATTCGCCTGCAAGTCATCAACTTTCAAACCGGCTTCCTGGTCAATACGCCGGAAGGCGCTGCATTGCGTATCCGTTATTTATTCAATCAACCGAAAAAAGCCCGGGAAATGGGGATCACCGTGAAAAATTTTGTGCGCGAAAATTTCCTGATAACCCGCCAGGTGCGCGAACATTTAACGCTGATGTTCGCATTGCAGTATGGCTCCGCTGACCGTATCGAGTTAGGCTGATGACCGTCAAACGCCGCCATCTGATGCCTTTCGGCGCCGAACTCCTGGATGATGGCCGTGTGCGTTTCCGCTTGTGGGCGCCGGGAGCCGCCAAAGTGGAGCTGAGCCTGCTTGGCCTGGAACCTGAAGAATATCTGACGATGACGCCGGAAGACGAAGGCTGGTTCGGCATTATTACGGAATATGGCAGCAGCGCCTATTACTACCAGTACCGCATTGATGAGTCATTTTATGTGCCGGACCCTGCATCGCGCTGCCAGCCGGAAACCGTACACGGCGCCAGCCAGATCATTAATCCCAGCGACTGGGACTGGCAGGACCGGGACTGGAAAGGACGCCCCTGGGAAGAAGTCATTTTATATGAACTGCATATTGGCGCATTCACGGCCGAAGGCACATTCGCGGCCGCCAAGCAGCGGCTCGATTATCTGGCCGATCTGGGCGTCACCGCATTGCAGTTGATGCCCATCGCTGCTTTCCCCGGTAATCGCAACTGGGGTTATGACGGTGTATTGCCATTCGCCCCGGCCACGGTTTACGGCACGCCCGATGATCTGAAGGATTTCATTCAGACGGCGCACGCCAAGGGCCTGATGGTTTTTCTGGACATGGTTTACAGCCATTTCGGCCCGGAAGGCAATTACCTGAACCAGTATGCGCCGGCATTTTTTACCGACCGCCATCAAACGCCCTGGGGCAGCGCAATCAATTTTGACGGCCCCGGCAGTACCTGGGTGCGCGCTTACTTTCTTCATAACGCCCTGTATTGGCTGGAAGAATATCATGTTGACGGGCTCAGGTTTGATTCTGTCCATGCCGTTTTCGACGATTCCGACGCTACCCGTCCGCCCTTTTTTGAGTATCTGGCCAGGGAGGTGCGGCACGCGTATGGTTATGAACGCCATGTCCATCTGGTTCTGGAAAACGACAACAACGCTGCGCATTATTTGAGGCCGAATCCGGCAGAACCGCATGACGGCCATTTCAACGCTCAGTGGAACGACGATATCCATCATGCGCTGCATGTGCTGTTGACCGGTGAAACCGGCGGTTATTACCAGGATTATGCCAAGAATCCGATCGAACACCTGGCCCGCTGTCTGACTGAAGGCTTCGCTTACCAGGGAGAGAACTCTGCTTATCGGGGCGACAAACCGCGCGGCGAACCGAGTGCCGATCTGCCGCCTTTGGCTTTCGTCAATTTCCTGCAGAATCATGATCAGATAGGCAACCGATTTTTCGCAGAGCGCCTTTCTGAGCTATGTTCCCCGAAGGCATTGCAGGCGGCCACAGCGATTATCCTGCTGGCCCCGTCCATACCGCTCTTATTCATGGGACAGGAATGGGCCGCTTCTACGACCTTCCCTTATTTCGTCGATTTTCCGGAAGAACTGGGTGAAAAAATCGCGCAAGGCCGGTTTCGTGAATTTGCACACTTGCCGGGCTTTAATAAGTCACAGGACATGCCGTTGCCAAACCAGACCGGCACATTCCAGTCTGCAAAACTGGACTGGCATGAGTTGGACCAACCGACCCACGAGCAATGGCTGGATTACCATCGGCAACTTCTGAACCTGCGCCGGCAGTACATTCAACCTCGGCTGTCCGGCATGACTGTAGGACAAGCCGGATATCGGCTGTTGAGCGAGCGCGCTTTAATGGTGAACTGGCGATTAGCCGACGATTCGCAACTGGAACTGATCGCCAATCTTGACGACAAGTCGGTAGCGATCGACAGCCCCAGCAATGGTGAAGTCATTTTCAAAACCGATGCCGCGATTGCCGATTTCCAGCAGCCAGCCAGCTTGCCGCCGTGGTCAGTAGTCTGGCTGCTGACTGAAAGCTGAACGGTTATGGTGCGCATCAAGACGATTCCCGGCGACTATCAGGTTGATTAAAAACTGCTTAAAAAACGCCGTAGGCTGAGCAATGTGTGCTAGCGTACAGAGCCGGCTTATTTTTAAGCGTAAAGTCTAAAACTGATGAGGCAGAATAGTTTTTCTAATGAAAACAAACCTGTTTAGGAGGAAATATGGATATTGAAGTTGGAGGTTTTCTAGGTTTTATTGTACTCGTCTTGGATATCTGGGCCATTATTAACATTATGAAAAGCGCTGCCACCACTGGAATGAAAGTTTTATGGGTGGTTTTAATTCTACTGTTGCCAATTGTAGGTTTGGTTATTTGGTGGTTTGCCGGCCCCAAAGGTGATTAACCGATTTGTCAATTGGAGATAGAAGCTATCTATCAGTGGTGGAGGGTTTAGCCGAAGCGACAACAGAGAATAACCCTTCCCCACTGGATTTTTTCATCTCACTTTTCTGAATTCTAAACTTTGTAATTTTCTAGCTGTTGGATCAGCTTAAGAGGATGGGCTCTTCTGGCTTCACCTCGAATCTTAATCAATATGTCTATGATATAATAGATTTATTATTTCCATATATAATTTGCCGTGTTTGGGATCAGCAGGGCATTTTTACAGAAACTTACTCAGACTTACTTCGTTTAAGGCTAACTGACAAACTGATTCCAGCTATGCAAACGGAACAAAAGTGGATGCAGTCTTCATCGCCTCTTGCGGATAAGCCACAAGCCATAAATGATGCCGTTGAGAATCAAAACCATTATTCCGAATAAGATTTGCATTTGATGGGTTAATTCGCCGGGATAAATTATCGGCATGATGTAATGCTCGATAAAGTCGCCAGAATAGCTGCCGCCGTCAGAAGCCCGAAGTCTATTTTCGAGCGGTGTCAGCGGACAAATGCCACCGCTGAGTTCGATAAATGCGCCCCATGCAGCGGCAGGCAAATGAAGCCATGCAAGCCACCGCCATTTGAAAATGAACAGGCCGCCGAAAACGACAAATAAAATGAAGGAAAAGTGCAGCAATAAGACCAGATCGGCAGCAAATTGATTTGACATTGGTTTTCTTTAGAGTGCTACTGGATTAATTGATCAGAGTTTTAATGGAATCGCCTCGTTCCTTCCTATTGGGACTGTATTTTTAGTTAAACGGGCAATAACGTTACAATACATCCCTACCCTATTCATCATGATAAGTATTTTATGAAGACGATCTTAATAACTGGCAGTAATTCGGATATTGGTATAGCCGTTGCCAAAGCTTTGTCTGACCGCCCATTGCAATTGGCTCTGCAATATTATTCGAATCAAGCCAAAGCCAGCGAGCTTCAAGCTTGGCTAAATGAAAAAAATGTTCCAAGCCGCCTTTTTCAATGCGACCTGGCAGAGCCTAAACAAGCCGAGTCGCTGATTGCTCAAAGTGTGGAGGCTTTTGGTTCGATTGACGTTTTGATTAATATCGTCGGGCCTTTCGTGTACAAAGACATCCTGGAGGTCACACTGGAGGAATGGTTCGCTGATATCAACCTGAACCTGCATACCTGTTTTAATACCAGTTACTATGCAATGAACGAATTGCGCCGCAATCACGGCCAGATCATCAACTTTGCCTTTTCAGGCGTGGAAAATATTAAAGCCTGGTCTATGTCGGCCGGTTATTGTGCTGCTAAAACCGGAGTTGCCGTTTTAACTAAAAGTCTCGCTGCGGCGCTTGCTCCGCATAAAGTCCGTGTCAATGCAATCTGCCCTGGACTTGTCGAAGAAGGCAATATTAGTGCAGAAGAACGGCAACAAATGGCAGATCAAATCCCTTATGGCCGCCCTGTTCACCCTGACGAGATCGGCAAAACCACAGCATGGCTCATTTGGAATAGCCCCGAATCGATGACCGGTTCATTGATCACTGTTGCCGGCGCGTGGGAATACTGATTTTTTAAATAATTAAATCCTAACGTTCAGATCTTATTTGCTGATGTTACGCAGTTTATAGGATCAAATGAATTCGACAAGGGCAACCCGAGGTATAGGCGGTACGAATGAATTCGCACCCAAGGCTATTTTTGTCCATCCCTCAAAAAGGGGTTGTAAGCCGGAACCCCAGAAAATTTTGTCCCTTAAAACTTAGACTTATTTCCAACCGCCATTGTATTCGTCCCAATAACGGCCTGTCGTTTCTTCCTGGAGCGTCAGGTCGGTTATCTCGCAATTCCGAAAATCCGCCATTTGATGAATTTCTGCCAGTATCTCGTCGATTTGTGCCTTCAGATCGGCATCGTCAGTAAATTGAATCACCATACGCGTTTCGGTGTCGCTTACCCTTTTGCCCTGGAAGCTGGTCAAAAGCATGCCAGCAATCTGCTCACGTACAGCCTTTTTACCGCGCGTAAACTGGCTGCCGTTCTCAACCAGCAGCCAAAGAATGATGGCCACCGATTTTTTCGCTACGCCATCCAGAGTGGAGCTCTGAGTGGGCATGGCCGTGCGTGCCGCATGCTTGATGGCACTGCTGATCGTGCTACGGCTGCAGCCAAGGGTTCTTTGCACGATGTTCCAGGAATTACCGCTGGTCAGTAACCGGTTAATGGCATGGTAGCGTTCCTGGTCAATTTTACGGCCACGGTATTTGCCGGCGGCTTGTGCTTTTTCAATGCGGACCAGCGGGGGCATTTGAACAGAAACTTACGGTTTCGCCCTTGCGGATTTACTTCAATCCGTAAAACCCTGTTCATTTATCCCTTCCTCATCTTCAATAAAATAGGTGCCGTTGGGCAGTACATGCTTGTAAGGTAACAGTGAAATATGGGCCAAGGTATCACTGTCCACGGTTTCCCCTTGTCTGCGCAGCACATCTACGATGTTACTGATTCTGGAAGTGTTCCAATACAAAATGGCATTGGACACCAAGCTCAGGGCGCTGGCCTTGTTCATGATTTCTTCATAGTCGCCGGTGGTGAATTCGCCCTGGTTAGCAAAGAAAATCCAACGGGGCAGTTTGTGCCGGTATTCGCCCTTGTTGAGCTGTAGCTGTACTGTACGACGCAGATCCCGGTCAGTGATATAGCGCAGGATGTATTCCGTCTTGATAATCCGCCCCAGATTCGTGAAGGCCTTTGCCAGCCGATCCGATGGAAAGCTGTTGGTCAGCCTTTGGACGATAACATGAGCGGGTGTCGTCCGTTCCTTGAGGGACTGGGCGACATGAACCATGGCGTCCCATTGCTCCTCGATGATGTCCAGATCGACAGTCTTGTTCAGTAGTGGCGTAAACACGCCATAATTCACATGGCGCTCCACCCGGTAAAGTTGCTGATCCTTCAGGTCGCGTATTCGGGGCATGAAGTAATAGCCCAGCAGATAACACAGGGCAAAGACAAGCTCAGTATAGCCGTGAGTGTCGGTGGTGTGCTCGCGGATCTTCAGAATCGTGTTGTTTTCCAGCAGACCGTCGAGGACGTAAAGTGCCTCTCTGGGATTACAGGAAATGACCTTGGTGCTGTACACGGAGTATTGATCAGAGACATGGGTGTAAATACCAATCGCCTTTTCATAGTAGCCGTAATAACGGGGATAATAGGCGGCCAGCAAGCTGTCCGCACGGATCTTGAAGCGCTGGGCATCGGAGGATGATAGCGTCCCTGAACCATGCACCTCGCTGAAAGGCAACCGGTGATGCCCATTGACAATTTCGGCGCTGGCCGCCTTGAGCGTGTCTTCCCGTACATAGAACTGCAGCACATGGCGCAGCCTATCGACGCTCACGTCCTTGACGCTGGCACTCATGGCCACCACGCCCAGATTGGTAGCCTGCGAGATCAGGGCGGAAATCAGCGTCTTATAGAAGTTTTTCGGCCTGGCTTGATGCTGTTGAACCGGCATAAAGTGGCGGCTGAAATGGGTTTGCCGATCCACTTCCATGAGCAGTTGCTCGATGCGGATGGACGGCATGTTGGCGTCGATGACCTTTTGCAGTCTGGTCACCACTTCCGGTATTTCGGCCTTATCATCCTTTTTCAGCTTCAGGCGGCCATCCTTAATGGCTGCAAAGGCATCCAGGCCAAAGCGCTTTTCGGCTTTGCTGACCGATTGGTGGAACTGCAAAATCAACGTGGATTTCACTGCCGCTTTGAAAGGCTGTTGGAGGTCGGCATAAGCGGCTTCGCGGGTGTCCTGCCAGCGAGGCTGGTCGAGCATCAAATCCCAGAATGACGCATGTTGCTTGCTCTTGGGTAAAAACAGATCGCCAGAGCGTAAGGCTTCCTTCATGGCGATAGCCAGGCCCAACTCCCAGGCATTGCGCTGTATTTTCCCATCTTTACCTTTCAGGGAGCGTCGTAATTCTTTCGGAATAAAATGGCTGGGCGCCTCATCGGGAAGCTTTTTCAGCATGCCGGCATCGAGCTGGCGAACCAGGCCAATGGCTTTTAACAGGGGTTCGCTGCCGGGTTTGGCCCTAAAAGGCAGATGGACAAAATCAGCAAAATATTTTCGCAGGCTGGGATAGCGCCTTAGCAGGATATCGCCATAACCGCGTTCCTCCAACCGTTTAAAGCTGTGGAGATCAGCCACGGATGCCAACAGCTTCTTTTCATCGATGCGCTGCCAGAGATCGATCTTAGTCAAAGGCCAGTCATCCGGCCAATCCAGTATTAAATGGGTGGCCTCCAGCACGGTATCAATGGCTTTCTTCTGTAGCCTGCGAAACTCGCGGTGCTTTTTTTCGTGTACCCACTTTCCCTGGCGCAACAGATCCATGAGGTACTGGTCATGCATGTCAACCAGGTGATCCAACAGCACCTTACGGGTTTCAAGAAGAAAGCACAGCATCAGAGAATACCGCTTTGATGCCTTGAAGCGCTTGATGTCCTTGGGGCTGTAACGCAGAGTCAGCTTGTAGAGATAATCCATAAAGGCCGGATCTACAAACTGACACTCGACAGCATCAATGCCTGTGCCCTCGAGGACACGGTATCGTTCAAGGTAGCGCTGAATGGACGTGATGGACGCCGAAGGCGGGTACTCTTTCAGCAGAGAGAACGACGATCGCTGTTCTCCAGGATGGGTGACCAGAAGATTATCGATCGCGCACTTAATCTCTGGCGACAGGCGTTCATACAGGGACTCGAACAGCCGTTCATGAACATCGGCGCACACACGGATGATCAAGCGTTCCATCACGCTGGGTCCCGGTAAAATGACCTTGGCGGCAAGCAAATAGCGTTCAGCCCGTAAAAACAGTTCATCGGGTAAAAAGCCTTGCTGGGCCTGCTTTTCCAGCCAGGAGTGAAGCTGCGATTGGGCTTCATCGTCGTACTTGGAAAATCCCAGATAGCTCAGGATGTTTTTCCGCTGCTCGGAAAAGGTGGCCTCCCGATCCGGTGTATTGATCGTCAGTGAAGGCGGCAGATGGAGCTGGCTGTTCAGGTAACTGACAATGCGGGGCGAGAGGTCGTTGACTTCAGCCAGAAATCGGCCATAAAGCCGGATAGCGCAGAGTTGGATGGCGATGAACAGGCGGGAATGGGTACGGTACCGGCCGACTTCCTGCTTGTCAGTATCCGAAAGCGTCCAGTCTCTGACCATTTCCTCATCGGAGAAATCCTGCGGCAGGGTAACTGGCTGATAACGCTGGCGTTGGGTCAGAAATTTTTCATGGGCAGTCATGCTTTACTATGTTCATGAGGGGTAACCCGCTTCTTTCTGGTGCCGGAAAGCCAACACATAGACAGCATCGGCGTTTGCATCGACGTGATAAAGCGCGACATAGCCTGAATCCCCAAAGGGAATGATCAGCTCGCGCAATTCAGGACGCTCATCGATGGGTCTGCCTATGCCCGGTTCTGTTTCCAGCAAAGCAAATCGGCTGGCGATCGCTTGTCCGGCCCTCATTGAGGCCTGAGGATTCTTTTCTGCCAGAAAACGCCGACAGCGCTCCAAGCCCTGAGCCGCTCCTGCCGTGACGATCACTCGTGGCACGGTGGGATCTCAGCCTCTTTATCGGTTCCCCAGGTCTTCAACCAGTCATGCACTTCCTGACCAGTCAAGTGCTGTCCGGTTTCTTGATAAGCTGTCCAGGATGCCAAGGCCTCCTGTTTGAAAGCTTCCCTCGCTTCCTCGCGTTCGACGTAGTCGCGGATCGCTTCGCGCATGATCCAGTGCGCTGAACGGTGCCGCATCTCAGCCAGGTGCTGGATGCGGTTTTTCAAATCGTCGTCTAGTTTGACCGATGTCGCCATGCTGAAACCCTCGTTATTACTAGGTATTACTTTTCGATACTATACCATTATTTTACCGATCCCCAGACAGTAAATAAAACCAGTGGTTATTTAGTGCGTTCCCGTCGCAGTCTGCCTGTGTCATTTTTCAGATGGCGACTGCACCATTACTTGTCTATTTCATCCCCTCTCTACACGAAAGCGAAGGAAAGTTGTAACAACCAGTATTTGAAATTGACCGAAGCATCCCTTTGGCATTCATCAGTCCGTGTCACATTTGGCTCATTCGCAACCCTTTGCATGACTTACTTTAAATGACGCGATAAGTGACATATTTTGACGCCTCAGCCGTTTTATTGCACACTGTCACTTAATCGATCGTATAAGTGACAGGAGCAATATGTTAATTGGTTATATGCGGGTGTCAAAAGCGGATGGTTCTCAGACCTGCGACTTGCAGCGCGATGCGCTGTTGGCGGCAGGCGTCGATTTCCGGCACCTTTATGAAGATCAGGCTTCCGGCAGACGTGACGACCGTCCAGGCTTGGTGGCTTGCCTCAAGGCTTTGCGCGAAGGCGATACCCTGCTGGTGTGGAAACTGGATCGCTTGGGTCGTGATTTACATCATTTAATCAACATGGTCCATGATTTGGCGGGCCAAGGCGTCGGCCTCAAGGTATTGACCGGACATGGCGCTGCTATCGATACGACCACTGCGGCCGGCAAGCTGGTGTTCGGCATCTTCGCAGCCCTATCCGAGTTTGAGCGAGAGCTGATCTCCGAGCGAACGGTAGCCGGCTTAGCCTCGGCTCGCGCACGTGGCCGGAAAGGCGGACGACCATTCAAGATGACAGCCGCCAAGCTGCGGTTGGCCATGGCGGCCATGGGCCAGCCGGAGACGACCGTCGGGGCTCTTTGTAAAGAATTGGGTATTACCCGGCAGACGTTGTACCGACACGTTTCACCGAAAGGAGAACTACGTCCAGATGGTGTGAAACTGTTATCTCATGGCTAAAACCATCGATGGTGACTTCCTTCACTGGCAGCCTCCTGTTATTATTGAATAATTGTTAGGCCATGGCATGGAGTGCGAGCGGTGAACTATGGATTACGAACTTAGGCCCGCGACATCTGATGATTACGCCTACTGTTACCGCCTCACTAAAAGGAACATGCAGAATTTGTTCTGTAAACACTGGGGAGGCTGGGTTTCAGCAGAGTTCCGTAAAGGATTCGTGGTTGAAAACATAGCCATGGTGATCATTGCTGGTAAACGAGCGGGTTATCTCAATATTATAAGAGAACCCTCATTCATTTATATAGACAACATCCAGCTATCTCCCGCTTGGCAGAATCAAGGGATTGGCACCAGTCTTTTGAATCGTCTACTTGATACTCACTCAGGAATCAGCATTCGCCTGACAACCTTTGAAGACAACCCTGCCAAGCGGCTATATGAGCGAATGGGATTTGTCGTTTTGGCAAGAAATGACATGACCATTAAAATGGAAAAAACAGCCCGACAAAGCGATATACCAGAGCCGCAACACGGTCCAGTGACTTTTGACGTTGGATATTTATAAATGTCCAGGATCTGCGTCATATTTGATTTGGACGGTACGCTCGTCGATAGCGAGGGACTTTGCAATCAAGCGTTTCTCGATCTGCTTCCGCAGTTGAACGAGACAGTGGCGTCAGTGACCCAACGGTACCGGGGCAAAAAATTGGCTCAAATTCTTGCCGATCTTGAACGCCGTCTTTGCCGGAAATTGCCTGATGCTTTTGAACAACAGTATCGCCAACGTGTTGCGGAACTCTTTTCTTACGAGCTGAAACCGATGCCCGGCGTTTTTGAAATGCTTGATATCATGAATTTTCCTAAGTGCATCGCCTCAAGCGGGCCGCCTTTAAAAATCCGCCAGGCGCTGCAAGTCAGCGGCCTCGCACCTTATTTTGGCAATAACCTCTTCAGTTCGTATGAAGTGAGTTCCTGGAAGCCTGAGCCTGGGTTATTCCAATACGCCGCCAAGGCAATGGGCTTTGTGCCTAGCCAATGCGTGGTGATAGAAGATAGTGAAGTGGGGATTGAGGCTGCCGCAGCAGCCGGCATGAGAGCATTCCAGTATGTGCGAAATGGCGAAACCTCCTCCTGGAGAGCCGGAGAGGCAGTGCTATTTGACGATATGTTGCAGCTGCCTCAATTGCTCACTCATACCCAACTTATTGATCCAAAGGACGCGGGTTGATGGGGCTGCGTCGCGCATGGCGGCGTCATCTGAATTAGGTCCCATTTGCGAGCTAAATCAACATAAGATGGGCTGAATATTGCGAAACAAGGGATTAGGTCTATAGTCAATGGCATGGTGCCGCTTCTGCACTTGAGCGGGACACTGCATTGATGCGTATCTCTTTTTTATTTTTAACATTAGGCATGGAGGCAACAATGCATCCGCGACACATCGCGCTGGCCGTCTTGGTGGTGGCCATTTGGGGATTTAATTTCGTCGTCATCAAAGTGGGTCTTAAAGAGCTACCGCCCATTCTGCTTTGCGCGCTCAGGTTCTTTCTCGCCGCTTTTCCGGCGGTCTTTTTTATCAAACGCCCCACCATACCTTTCCGTAATGTTATAGCCTTCGGACTGGTGATGTTCGTGTTTCAGTTCGCGCTGCTGTTTTCCGGCATGTATGCCGGAACAACGGCCGGCATGGCGTCTTTAATGCTTCAGGTTCATGTGTTTTTCACGGTCGCACTGGCTGTCGTATTTCTGGCTGAACAGCCATCTGTCTGGCAGATCATCGGCGCCTTGACGGCATTTTCGGGCATTGGGCTGGTTGCCATCCATACAGGCGGCGAAATCTCGGCACTGGGCCTGATTTTAATCGTTGCTGCCGCTGCCTCATGGGGCATAGGAAACCTGATTGCCAAGAAGCTCGGTAAAGTCGATATGCTGGCACTGGTAGTTTGGGGAAGCCTCATTGCTTGGCCGCCGCTTTTGCTGCTGTCGTATCTACTGGAGCAAGGTAGCTGGAGCTTTGAAGACTTGGCTCATCTTTCATGGCCTACTATCGGGGCAGTCGGCTATATCGTCTATCTGTCAACTTTGCTGGGGTTTGCCGTGTGGAGTTGGCTGCTGAGCCACTATCCCGCGGCGACAGTGGCGCCGTTTACTTTGCTGGTGCCGGTGTTCGGATTCACGAGTTCAGCGCTGGCCTTGGGAGAGCCGCTCTATCCGTGGAAGCTAGCCGCCGCCGTGCTGATCATTGCAGGGCTGTGTATCAATTTGACTGGCGCTCGCATCGCCATGCGCATCCGCCCGGCATGAAGTACTGCTGACAGGTAGTAAAAGTAAAATACATTCAGAGCTTCAGAGAAAGGGATTATTGGCATCATGAAGAACACAACTTTCCTCTTAATGATAATAGGATTAATTTCTGCATTTTTTTTTAGTTCCACTTTTATTTTAAATCGTGCGATGGCTGTAGAAGGAGGGCATTGGTTCTGGTCTGCTTCGCTTAGATATTCGTATATGCTATTGTTCTTAAGTTTAACATTAATTTTGACAAAAGGTTTTTTATATTTAAAGAACCTAGTTTCAGAGTTTTTGAAGAATTACGCCTTTTGGATCTTATCAGGAAGTATAGGGTTTGGTTGTTTCTATGCCCTTCTTTGTTTTTCTGCAGCTACTTCTCCAGGATGGGTGGTTGCTGCTACTTGGCAGCTAACTATCGTTGCATCACTCTTTATTTTGACAGCCTTTGGGAAAAAAATATCTAAACTCACATGGCTGTTTTCCATAATTATTTTAACTGGCGTTTCATTAGTTAATTTAAGCCAATTTGAACCTTCAAACGTTGAAAAATTATTGTTCAATGTTCTTTGTATCGTTATTGCTGCCTTTTGTTATCCTCTTGGAAATCAACTTGTTTGGGAAGCAACAAATAATAGAAGTGGTTTACCCAAGATAAGTTCGGCCATTGCCGATAACGCTTTTGCAAAAGTGTCCTTAATGTCATTAGGTAGCTTTCCATTCTGGATTATTTTGTTTTTCTGTCTTGACGTGAGTGTACCCAGTGAAGGACAACTGATAAATGTTGCAATCGTTGCCATATTATCTGGTGTACTTGCCACGCCAATATTCTTATATGCTAGGAATAAAGCAGATACTCCAAGGAAATTAGCAGCTGTTGATGCAAGTCAGTCAGGGGAAGTAATTTTTGCTTTGGGCGGAGAAGTTTTATTTTTAGGCACGGCTTATCCTAATATGGTTGGTATTACAGGTTTATTGCTAACAATTTTGGGGTTAAGCGCTATGGTGTATTTCGACCGTCCAGTGAAAAACAATTCCTAGCCTGGCTGTATTAGTCCTACATACAATCCCGCTTTTGGCTAGCGGGTTTTTCTACCACATCATCAGACCACTCAAAGGAGTTGAACGTTATGCGTAAATCGATAGCCCTGCTTGGCGAATATACACCGACATTTCCACCCCATGCTTCAACCGATGCGGCCATCAAGCATGCTCGAAACTTTTTGGATATAGACATAACGGCGGAATGGGTTTCAACGGAAGACATTGACCAAAGCCTGTTCGATCGCTACTCGGGCATATGGGTGGCGCCTGGCAGTCCGTACAAGAACATGGAGAAGACTCTATGGGCCATTCGCTATGCGCGGGAAAACAAGATTCCCTGCTTCGGCACTTGTGGCGGGTTTCAGCATATCGTGATTGAGTACGCCCGTAACCTCCTGGGCTTCAAGGAGGCGCAGCATGCCGAGTACGACCCATACGCCTCAAGCCTGTTCATTTCGCAATTGGCTTGTTCACTCGCTGGCCGTGAGATGCAGCTTAGTTTTGTACCGGAATCTCAAGTGAACGTAATTTACGGCAATTTGTCGGCGAAAGAGCGGTACTACTGCAATTTCGGCGTCAATCCGGATTGCATCCCTCTATTGAAGCAAGGGCCGATGATTATCTCTGGCTCAGATGCTGAGGGTGAAGTGCGCGTCATTGAACATCCGAATCACCCCTTTTTCATTGGCACATTGTTTGTACCGCAGGAGCGCTCTATACCTGAACAGCCGCATCCGCTGATTACAGCTTTCTTAGCGGCTGTAGTGAGTTATGCAGTTTAACATCCCTAGCGTTCAACATTAGCCATCAAAGACCCATGATCACTTGCTACTTACGTTACATCATTGACCCCTACAAGCTTAAAGAGTTTGAGCATTACGGAAAGCTGTGGATTTCTCTCGTGGAAAAGTTCGGCGGAAAACATCATGGCTATTTTATGCCTTCGGAAGGTGCGAACAATGTTGCGCTGGCTCTGTTTACCTTTCCGAGTTTTGCACGCTATGAGGAATACCGAGCCCAATCGCTCCAGGACTCGGCGTGCCAAGCTGCGTTCGAATACGCCGAACAGACAGGTTGTATCCTGAGTTATGACCGTAGCTTCTTCCGTCCTGTTTTTGAATGAGCTCAAACGCTATGCGCCAATCTGACCGTTCGCATCGCCTTACACATCCGTTCGACATTACGATGTACTTCATCCATTAGTTCATCGAAGAACCAACGTTTGACATCACTAGAAGACTGAATCATGTTTGATATCCAGAACTATGCGAGCTTTATCGCAGCAATTTTTATTTTTCAGCTGATTCCTGGACCAGGCACACTGGCGATTCTCACGGCCACGGCACGCCACGGTATCGGAGCAGGATTCGGTGCCGTTATGGATACCTTGCTCGGTGATTTCATATACATGAGCGGAGCAGTTCTCGGCCTGGCCGCTGTGATGCATGCGCTCCCGCTTGTGTTCGAGGCACTGCAAGGGTTTGGCGCTGCTTATTTGGGCTGGCTGGGCATTCAGTTACTCAGGTCGCCTGCTACCAGCGTAGCGAGCACGCCCGCACAGAAAAAGAGCGGCTGGCGCTATTTTCAGCAGGCCCTCCTGGTCAGCCTCACCAATCCCAAAGTTATTCTGTTCTTCCTGGCCTTCTTCCCGCTGTTCCTGCGTGCGGATGCCTCGTCTATTACACTTGGTGTCCTGATGGCGCATGTTACGCTCATCAGCTTTTTGTATCAGGCAGTCCTCGTGCTCGTTGGCAACGCATTGGTTCGTAAGCTGTCGCCATTGCCATCGGTGCGTAAAATCGCGACTCGGCTTGCGGGCGTAGCGCTCATTGGTTTTGGCGTAAAACTGGCGGCAAATAACCGATGAAGTCCATCCCATCCCTTATTCCACTAAATAAGCCGTTGAAGTCGGCATTAAACATCTCATTCTTATGGTTAGAAATATTGAAATCAAAGCTCGAATTGAAAGTGTCGAATCACTGCAGCCGGTGGCAGCGGAAATCGCTGATGAAGGACCCATCGAAATAACCCAAGATGATACGTTTTTTGCTTGTCCCAACGGCCGGCTGAAACTTCGCGCTTTCTCTGAACATGATGGCCAGCTGATTTTCTATCAACGCCCAGACAGCGCAGGTCCTAAGGAATCTTTCTATGTCATCTCGCCGATCTCTTCCCCTGATACACTCCGTCAGGCGTTGTCGCTGGCCTATGGCGAGATTGGGCGTGTGCGTAAACACTGCACCTTATTCTTGGCAGGGCGAACGCGAATCCATTTGGATAAAGTGGACGAATTGGGAGACTTTCTAGAACTGGAAGTCGTCCTGGCTGAAGGCGAACCTAACGAAGCCGGTGTATCAGTGGCTCATGAATTGCTGGAAAAGCTAGGTATCTCCCCGCATCAGCTGGTAGAAGAGGCTTATGTGGATCTACTGGCAAAATTGCCCAATAAACCGATCCTTTCACCGATTTCTGCCGGCAGGTGAGTTGAAGCGCTAAATACTATAAAGAGACATCATGAATTCCGCCATCAAAATAACTATCGGGGCCGAGGCAGAGGCAACTACAGTAGTAACAAAGGAGCTAACCGTGCGCCACTTCCATGCAAACATGCCGGAGGTCTATGCGACTCCCTGCATGATCCACTTGATGGAAATCGCGGCAAGTAACGCCGTCCAGCCTTACCTGTCGGCCGGCTGGGTCTCTGTTGGCGTCGACGTCAATATACGTCACTTGGCGCCTACGCCAGTTGGCCGCACCGTCACCGCATATGCTAGAGTTACCAAAGTCACGCACAAGCTAATTGAGTTCGAGGTGCTGGCGCACGACGGCAAAAATCTAATTGGGAAAGGTTCACATTCCCGTGTACCAGTCAACCTTGCGCGCTTCGAACAAACCCTTTCAGGTCTCTCTGTATAAACGTAGCATATAATCCTATGGCCAAACGGAACTGTGCGAAAAGCCATGCAGCTCAGTTAGCCTCACATTAGTCACTATAAAGGGAATATCAAGCCATGTTCACACCTAGAGTCGGAGTTGGAGTGCTCGTCATTGAGAATGGACGCGTACTACTTGGAAAACGAAAAGGATCACACGGCGCCGGAACGTGGTCTGCGCCCGGTGGTCATCTTGAGTATGGGGAGTCGATCGAGAATTGTGCTGAACGCGAAGTGCTGGAAGAAACCGGCCTTAGAATCCGCGAACTTCAGCATGGCCCATTCACAAACACTGTATTTGAAGCCGAGCAGAAACACTATGTGACTGTCTTCGTGCTGGCAAAACGAGAATCAGGAGTGGTCGAAACGAAAGAGCCGGAAAAGTGTGAAGGCTGGGAATGGTTCGATTGGTCCAATCTACCCGAACCGCTGTTTCTGCCGCTGGAAGCATTACGCCATCAAGGCTTCATTTTGTCGGATGACTCTTGATCCCAGGCAATCAATGTCAGTAATAGAAAGGGTCAAAATTATGAGTCCAAACATCCGTCAAGCCAGTCTCCAAGACTTTGCCCATCTCCAGGCGCTCATTTCCAAATCGGCCCGAATACTTCAGGCGCAATATTATAAACAGTCAGAAATTGAAACGGCGTTGGAGTTAGTGTGTGGCATAGAAGAACTGATCATCTCTGGCAATTTCCTTGTGGCTAAGCACGAAAAGAGGATCATCGGTTGCGGCGGTTGGGCGATTGATGTCTCTGAGCCTCAAAAAGCTGAACTCAGGAGCTTTTTTGTGCATCCTGATTTTGCTCGAAAAGGTGTGGCCACACAGCTCTTTACAGCATGCGAAAATGAATGTTTGCATAGAAGAATTGAAACTTTATACCTGACAGCCACGCTTTCTGGAGAACCTTTTTACAAAAAGTGTGGTTTCTCTGAAATTGAGCGATTCAAGCAAAATTTGTCGAATGGAGAGACCTTTGAATTGGTCAAAATGATCAAAGTAATATCAGGCTGTAAGGCATACTAATAGCGCAATAGGCTAAGTTTTCCGCACTAAACCTATATCTCCTTGTTCTTCATTCAGAAGTTGATCTTTAATTTTTAAATTTAATTTCCAGAGAGCCATTTTCCGTGATAAAGCCCACTACTGAAAATGACTGAAGAAATGAACAAGGTTTTACGGATTGAAGTGAGTCTGAAAGGGCAAAACCGTAAGTTTCTGTTCAAATGCCCCCGCTGGTCCAATGCCCTGTTTTTGCCGTTCCCGGCGCTGTTCATAGTCCCGCCGGGCAATGGCGGCCAGCATATCCAACAGCATGTCATTGATGGCGCCAAACATCCGGGCATCGAACTCGTTGAGTGTCGGAGACAGATGCTGCCAAGTGGTGGGTACGTTCACCGCCACGATACGAACCTCGCGCTTACGGATAAGGCCTTTTAATCGTTCCCATTCGGCGCTGGCCAAGCGCGAAAGCCGGTCGATATCTTCCACCAGCAACACATCACTGGGCCGGCTATCCTCCAATAACCGGAATAATTCCGGACGCTTCAAGTGAGCGCCGGACTCGTTTTCAGCATAGTAATTACAAATCACCACGCCGTGTTCGTGTGCAAAACGATCCAGGGAAGCGCGTGCCCGTTGGGCGTCCTGTTCATGGGTGGAGGCTCGAAGATAAGCGCGGATAAAATGGGTCATGAGTACTCAGGGTTATTTAGCCGAACCGGTCTGGTTAGGGTTGAGCTTTTATGGAATAGAGTACCGTTTTTCACCGGTTCGATAAAGGGTTACCTTATTCGAACTGGAACAGGATGCCGGATTGCGATAAACTAAGCCAAATGAACTAAGCTAAATCAGGAGGGCATGATGCGGACCTACAACATTCACGATGCTAAAACTCAGCTATCCCGACTGGTGGAGCAAGCCGCCAAGGGCGAGCCGTTTGTCATTGCCAAGGCCGGCAAGCCGATGGTCAAGGTGATCGCGCTCCATGCGCCGGAGCCTGATCAGATCAAGCGGTTCGGTTTTATGGCGGGCCAAATCCAGGTACCGGATGATTTCGACCGGATGGGCGAAGCGGACATCGTGCAGCTATTTGAGGATGGCGAATGAAGCTGCTGCTGGACACCCATCTGCTGCTGTGGGCGGCGGAAGGTTTTGACTCTCTGCCGCCGGCCGCCCAGCCGCTGATGAGCGCCCCTGAAAATGAGCTGTTCTTCAGCGTCGCCAGCCTGTGGGAAGTCGTGATCAAATGCGGCTTAGGCCGCGAAGATTTCCAGGTCGATCCGCACCTGCTGCGGCGCGGCCTGCTGGACAACGGCTACAGCGAACTGCCGATCCTCAGTGAGCATGCGGTAGCCGTCGGCATCTTGCCGCCGATCCATAAAGATCCCTTTGACCGCCTGCTGGTCGCCCAGGCCACTGTCGAGGGCATAACGCTGCTGACGGCCGACGCACGCGTGGCCGAATACCCAGGTCCGGTGCAACTCGTCTGACGAATGGCCGCCAAAAACAAGCAGCTGACCGTACTATCGGAAGCTGAGCAGTACGGCCCTTCGCCAGCATCACGCCGGTCAGCCCATGGCTCGCGGCGCTCGTTTGGGCCAAAGGGGTCTTCGTCAGGCCATAGCGCCTTTCGCAACGGCCGCTGGCCGAATGCCCGGAGGCCACCTTGCCGAAGCGGTTGCGGCCGTACCTGTTGATCTACGATGCGGACGGCAAACCGACTGGCTTGCAGGCCGGCCGCTACGAATTTTGGCTGTACCGTCAGATCAGAAAGCGTCTGAAGTTACCTGGACAACAGTTTGCAACACCGCCACTTCACCGACGAACTGGTATCCACGGAGGAAAAGGCCGATCTGCTCGCCCAGATGGACATCCCATTCCTACGCAAGCCGATCACTATCCAGCTCGACGCGCTGACGAATGAGCTGCGCGAGCAATGGCTGGCGTTCAACCGCGAACTAAAACAGGGCAAACTGACGCACCTGGCGTACGACAAGCACACTCAGACACTGACTTGGCGCAGGCCAAAGGTTGAGAAACACAAGGCGAGCGAGCAGGCATTCTATGAAAAATTGCCATTTTGCGCTGTCGCCGATGTGTTCCGTTTCGTCAACAGTCAATGCCAGTTTCTGTCTGCCCTGACACCGTTGCAACCGCGTTATGCGAAAAAGGTGGCAGACTCCGATAGCTTGATGGCGGTCATCATCGCCCAGGCAATGAACCACGGCAATAAGGTCATGGCTCGCACCAGCGATATCCCGTACCACGTGGTGGAGACAAGCTATCAACAATACCTGCGCCAAGCATCGCTCCAGGCCGCCAATGACCGCATCAGCAATGCTATCGCGGCACTGCCGATCTTCCCGCATTACGCATTTGACCTGGATGCCCTGTACGGCGCCGTCGATGGTTAAAAACTCGGTGTTGAGCGTCCCACCGTGAAGGCACGCCATTCGCGGAAATATTTCGGACGCGGCAAAGGCGTGGTCGCCTACACGCTGTTGTGCAACCACGTGCCGCTCCATGGCTACCTTATAGGTGCCCATGAGTACGAAGGCCACCATGTGTTCGATGTCTGGTATCGCAACACAGCCGATATCGTGCTGACCACGATTGCCGGCGACATGCATAGCGTCAACAAGGCCAATTTCGCAATCCTGCACTGGTTCGGCTTGCGTTTTGAGCCGCGCTTCACCGATCTGGAAAAGCAATTGCAAGCGCTGTATTGCGCCGACAACTCGGCGCTGTACACGAGAAGTGCTGGATCAAACCGGTCGACCAGATCGACATAGAAGCCATTGCCAACGAAAAACCGAACATCGATCAGATTGTCGCCACACTAGGCCTGAAGGAAATGACCCAGGGTACGTTGATCCGCAAGCTGCGCACCTACACGGCGCCGAATCCGACATGGCGGGCGATCTTCGAATTCGACAAGCTGGTCCGCAGCATCTACACGCTACGCTACCTGCGTGACCCGCAACTGGAGCGCAATGTTCACCGCTCGCAGAACCGGATCGAATCCTATCACCAGCTACGCTCAGCCATCTCCAAGGTCGGCGGTAAGAAGGAACTGACCGGCAGGACCGACATCGAAATCGAGATCAGTAACCAATGCGCGCGGCTGATTGCCAATGCGATCAGCTACTACAACTCGGCGATAATGTCGAGGCTGTTGATCCGGTACGAAGCGAGCGCTAACACCAAGGCTATAGCGTTGATCACGCAGATCTCGCCGACAGCGTGGCGGCACATCCTGCTGAATGGACACTATACCTTCCAAAGCGACGGCAAATTGCTCGACCTGGATGCGCTGGTGGAAGGGCTGGAATTGGGGTGATGGAAATTTCTGGGGTTCCGGCTTATAACCCCAAAAAGGTAAAATTAGTAAAAACTAAAGATATCCTCGCCGGTATTTTCTTAAAGTTGAGATAAGGGAACCCTTTCGTTTTTCTGCGATATCGGAGAAGAATTTCCGTTTCCTTATACCGGCAATCTCCCTAAACCCCAAATTTATTGATAGCTCATCGTAAAAGTCGCTGCTGCATTGACAGTTCCCGCTGTTAAGTCTCCGTTTCGATAGTATTGGACTATCAGCGGAATATTGCTGGTGCTTGCCGAGGAGTCGACCAGCCATTGGTTGGTGTTGCCAGCCGCCGCCGAATCCGGCCCAAAAGACACGGGATTGCCGTCATTTTTAAGAATCCGCAACTTGACTCCTTGCGCAGTTGAAGAGGGATTCAATGACAACAGCGATGTTGTATTACCAGGGGTCGTAGCATCGGTTAACGTCACATAGACATTAGCGCCGCTCTGGCAACTCAGGCCAATATTAAATCGTGTATCGCCATTGGTTTGCCCCAATGAACTTAGCGATGTAGTGGAAACCGTTGGCAAGGTCACGCTGACCGATGGGGTCGTCACGCTGCACGTAACCGGCGAGACGGTAATGTTACCGGTAGTGAGATTATCCGTCTGGTTCCAAGCGAGATTCAGGCCAAGACAGCTTAACAGCGGATTGAGGAGCCCTGTTTTATAATTTATTTGCACAAAAGAGGTGCTGGACGCAACAGACCCCGGGGCGATCTGCCCGGTCACGACCAGATGGGCATTGATACCAGGCAAGGGCCCTGAACCAGTATTAAAGAAAGTGTCGATAAACAGTCCATTGTTCGTATTCGTTATTAATGTGGAGTTAAAATAAAAACTGATCCCCAGGCCGTTAATCCCTGTAGGGTATACGCCTGATGAAACCTCGGTGCCGACCACAGTAACGGTCTGCCTAATGGTACAAGCATAAATGCCCAATAGATTAGGCAAGTTGCTTATGGAAATACCGGATGTTGCCGTGGCAAGCGTGCTCCCGACCGCCTCGTCCCTAGGCGGCGAGTAAGGTCCCGCCGGAGAAAAATTGAGCGTGGCTGGCGAATAACTGACCACCGGAGCAGCCTTGCACAAAGTGGTCATGACACACAAGCCCAACAACGCTTGTAATAACCCTCCGGCCAGTTTATAGCCGCACATTAAAATTTTCATCGCACTATACCTTCTGTTGCCGACTTCAGAGTCGCTGGTTTGGCCGGTCATTGTTTTGCATGGATAAGGCATCCCTGATATTGCATACTGCCTCAATTTTTAGGAATGGACCTTCATCCATGCTCTTCGGTGGCAGTTGATATTCGAAGTCACACTGTTGATCGCTGGCATCTCCCCACTTTGCGGTTAAGATGCCTGAGTCAGCAATGCCACGCAGAAAAATACGGCCATCCTGTCCCGCCAAGCCAACCTCGTGGCCTTCGGCATCGAGTACGCTGGCGCCGAAAGGCACCGGCGAGCGGTCGGCCAGGTAAGCCGTGACCATTACCGCCCGTCCGCTGACGGTGGCAAAACTTATCATCGCCACCGTATCGGAGCGGGGCGTAATCTGCTGGCTAGTGGTTTTAAATTCCACATCGGATGGAACGCCATCCGGATCAATGCTGACGGTGTTCATACGGTAGGGCGACAGGAAAGGCAAGACCGCGTAACCACGACCATCAATGCGTGTACCGATACTGTTGGTGACCCGGGCGCCCTCGGCGCCGGGCGCTTCGACGATGCCAATTGTGTCGCCCATTTGGTTCGCCAGCGTTACCCCTCCCGGATGAAGGACCATGCCGCCTGTAGCTCCCAAAGATTGTTGCGAATATTCGGACCCTTCGCTGAAACTCGCCGAAAGCGTCGTGTAAGGGCTACGGTATCCCCCAGCTAGGCCGAAAACAGCTTTCCCATCATCGGTCTGGCTAGACGATGCGGTATAACTTAGTTCGTTGTTCTCGCCCCCCGTACCGCTGATGATCTCTTGCGCGGTACGGCGAGTTACACCGCCCACGTCGTTTTGAGTAAAATTTGTCATCAGCCTGGGCGCCTGTGGGCTACTACCCAACGGCAAGGAGACACCGACCAGCAGCTGATTGTCAACGCCGCCGGTAGCTCCATCCAATTGGCGGGTCACCGAAATATTATAATTCGGAGTGATACCTGCAAAAGTGAAAAAATTATTGTAGCCCGCTTGGAACTGCGTGGCTGTACCGGATTGGCTCCAATAATCCACGATGGATCCGGTCAGGAAAAGAGTGCCCCAATTCCCAAAATTCTGGTTGATATTGAGTTGTAATTTACTGCGCTGGTGACTGATCGTCAGCGGATCGGCACCGGCGGCCACCAACTCGCGGCCGGCCAGCGCCTCGTGAAACGACCAATAACCCTCTGACGAATAGCGGTAGGCAGCTAATGTTAAGTAAGTGCGGGTATAAGAGACCAGCTTGCTGTAACTGACGCGCAGACTTTGGCCGCTAGTCGCCGGTGCACCCGAAATATCCGCTTCGGCGTGGGTCAGGTCGACTGCTATCGCTCCCAATGGCATATTAAACCCCGCCCCCACCAGCCCTGCCTTATAGTTGGAGGCGATAATGCCGCCCACATAACCCGTCAGCAAATTATTAAAACCATATTGTAACGTCGCCTGGCCGAATTTCTCGCCGTTGTGGGTCTGTGTCTCGCGGACTTCGCCAATCGTGGCGTTGTAACGCCAGATTCCCGGACGCAGCAATTGGGTAACGTAAGCATAAGGGACGGTAAAATTCTGTTGGCTGCCGTCTGCTTCATATACAGTGACCAGCAAGTCACCGCCATAGCCGGTAGCATAAATGTCATTGATTTCAAAAGGCCCTGGCGCCACGGTGGTATCCAATATGATATTGCCATTTTGGCTGATCTGTACGCGCGCACGGGTTTTGGCGATACCCCGCACTACCGGAGCGTAATTGCGTTGCGAATCAGGCCGCATGCGGTCATCGGTCCCCAGTGAAACACCACGAAAACCAATACTGTCGAACATCGCGCCATCCGTGAAACTGTCACCCAGGCTTAGGCGGCTGGTCAGCGAAGGCAGGTCGCGCAACACATAGGTGGCAATGTTTTGGTAAGTCGAAGACCCATCCGATTGCAGATTTATGGACGAGCGCTGTCGCAAGTGCCAATTCTCGAAATTTAAGCCACCGGTCAGGCCGAGATAGGCATTGGAGGTCGTCGAAAATGCGCTCGCGTTGCGGAAGGCATTCAGGTTGTAGGCCAGCGTCGCGGAAGTCACGCCGCTATCCCATAATTCCGGGCTGACATAGCCGCGCGGGGTGCGCAGCAGCGCCGCCTGGGGCACGCTCAGGTCAAGGCGTAATGAAGATTGATCAAATGACACATGGGCATCCTTGACCAATACGGCTAGGTCGGCGCAGCTGCCAGCCTGAACTTTGAGCAATTCGGAGCGAGCCGAATCTGATAGCTTCTCAAAATCCAAGCCGATTTTTTCAAGCACTGTCCGTTCGATACAAGGCAGGGCCATGTCGCTATCTGGCTGGGCAACAAAACGTACCGAGGCCCGGCCCACCCATTTGTCATTCACGTGCAAATCAACGATATAATCGCCCGGCATTACGGGATTGCCACGCTGAAACCGGGAAATGTCCACTTGCTGGGCGCTACCGCCGCGCAAAAATGCGGGGTTGAACTCCACCTCGGCAAACTTTTCCGGTTCGGCGTCTGCGGAGCCCGCCATGATTAGGATCAAAAGGGTTAGCGCCTTGAAAAATAAACCGGTCCAGGCGAAAATTGGCGTAAAGTTTTGTGATTCGATATCTGGGTATTTAATTACGATCGCGTTGATTAACCGCACCATAAATTTTCACGATTTTTCAATTTTTGGTGTTATGCCAGCGGTCCATTGCTGTATCGGTCAATAGCTGCTTCAACGCGCAGTGGGCACTTTAAACGTCGCTTCTGCAATTCCGCCATAATCATTGATAAAGCTGTAATCCACCCGCAACAACCCGGCCGGTTCAACGTCCTGTTTAGGTAGGCCAAACGTCCGGCTAGCAAAAGGCCCCACCATATCCGCTTTGAGGTTGAGAGCGCCCCCCCCTACGATGGCTGTCACCTGGGCAAACGAGACATGATACGGGGTTGGGTTGGTAACCTCCAGCGCGGTTTGCCCATCCTTAGCCACCAGCTTCCAGGTCAACTGCGCAGGCGCGTCAGCGGCCGTACCGGGCAGGTTGTCCGGACGAAAAAACACCTTGATGCGGTGTTTGAATGCGAATTCCAGCTTGTTAGGCTTATCGGTGTCTGCCGGCGCGCGCGGGGGGATATCCAGCACGTTCAACCAGAACAGTGACTCCCGGTCGACTGGCAGAGGTTCCTGGGTATAGAACAGACGCAGACTCTGGCCCTTGGTGGGATCGAGGCGGAACAACGGCGGCGTCAGCAAAAATGGAACCTTGTCCTCGCCTGGTTTGGACTGAGGGTTACCTGCATCGAGCCAGACCTGCACCAACGATGGAGTTTCCCCATTATTGTGAACATTGATGCTGACTTCCCGTTTTTGTCCGGGATAGACCACCCGGGTGCCGTCGATAACCACGCCGGCTATGGCCGGTGAAATTAGGCCAAGCGATGCCACCCAGGCGTTAAAAGCGAATGTAAAAAAAAACGTCAATCGTGCCAGCATTATGGAGTCGTATCGGGGTGTTTCAAAAAATGCTATAGGCGCAGACCTTACAGTACTGCGCCTGATAGGAACATCAACCAAGCCTATGTGCTAAAAGAGCGTACCAGTGGACTACAAATCTGGTCAGTTATAGACCAGTGAGTAAGTTACATTAGAACTATAAGCTCCGGCAGTTGTTGCATCAAGCGCATAGTATTGCGCGACATAATTGAGGGTACCGCTACCGGCGCCTAATAATATATCTGTCACTTTTACTTGATCAGTCACGCCCGGTTTAATTTGGGTGGCCAGGTTATTTTCCGGGAAAAGCTGAACTACGACATTACCTGCGCCGCCACCGGTCAGATTGATTAAATCACCTGTGGCGGGATCAACGCCGGCCCCTGACTCAAAGAAGGCATTGACCGTAGTCTTGCCATCGGCGGCACTACAGCCGGTTAAATCCAGTGTAAAATGGGTTGCACCTGCCGTCTTTCCTGCGCTGTCCAAGATAGAGGTAGATATCGTGGGCAGGGTTACAATGCCGGTCCCGGATGCCCCGCCATTAAGCACAACCGTACAGGTCGAATCGGTCAAAGCCCCATTAAAAGTAATCGTCCCGTCCGACGCTTGGGCCAAACCCGGTTGCGCCAATGCCGAAACCAAGCCCACCCCAGACATCATCAATTTAAATTTGTTTTTCATTTCTATCCCTAATAATAAGCTATTGAAATACAAGTTAACTACAAGAAATATAAAAACCAACATCACCCTACTGACAAGACACGTCGTAGTTTTATGTCAAATTAGGTTTACACCTCTATGCCCTGCTTGTAAGTCAAACAGGCACAAGCTGGATTTTAGCATGTTTTTCCTAAATCCGTTTTGGCTATATATCTCCTTATTTAAACCCTTGAATTTGAGGTTCAGAATCCCCGCCTAGGACGGATGATCCCCTTACCTCAGCTATGCAATGAAGTTTTAATTTTTTTCAAGATGCTAATGCCATAGATAGCTTATTTATTGGCCTCCAGCCAAGACTGTAGAAAAAATATTCAAACTTCAAGGGGCAGGAGCAATAGACAACGCCAAATGCTTTGAAACGGTTCGCACCCTGCGCTGGCCGGATAAAGTGTCTTGCCCCATTGCGGTTCTTTAGTCGCTGGTCTTGCAACGGCACTTGGGTGCGTTTGCATCATTTATTGCGCTCACGGTTGCAGGAGCGATGCGGTCGCCATATAAACACCCGACAGCCGGTTGCCTGGACAGCCAAAGCGTCAAATATCAACTATTAGGGGGGCAAAAAACTGAGGAAAATTTGGGTGATCAAGGTTACAGCGGTCGATTGGCGGATTGGGTCGCAGAACGCTTCAATCAAGTTACTGGAAAGACAGTTGAGAGAATTGCTTTTTCAATAAAAAGCCTATGATATAATATGTTTTATATTTTTAGCAATATAGCCACTTGTCTTCCGAAGCGCATTTCTGGGCAGGCGCATGTTGCAAAAGCTAATGTTTCAAGCCGTAAAGATTGTCGTTGCGCTAACAATATAGTTGGCCGGAGCTGACCGGTTTAGCCTCATCAAAGCCATTTTATGTGCGATATCGTACAGATGCTGTCTGAGGACTCGGTTATAGTCAAACATTCAGGACTTACGCAGTTTGTCTGTTCACCCGCCGAGACAAGCGGTTTTAAAATCTGTGGGGCGGCTACCAACAGTAGGTGCTTTAGGCGAAGCCGCCTCCACAGGCTTGCGTAAGTCCTGACATTAAGGAATATTGGCAGCGGTGCCGGGAAAGCATAAAGAGAATATTTTTATCGCGCCGGAACTGGCTTATGGTTCAGCTTGAAGAACGCACGACGTTATACACAGATCGACCTTAACAGTTATTCCTTACCTTCCAATCGGAGATGCTGCATGCAACGCTCTGCCATCTTTCACCTGATCGCTTGTCTGCTTTTACTGACTTTAAACGCCTGTGGTGATGTCGCGACGTTACCCGAACAGGCCGGCATCGGCCCTCATCCGAAGTTGCCGCCGCCCAACCCGACACTAATACCCACTGTCAATATCGCGCCTGCCAAAGGTTGGCCAGCAGATGCCAAGCCTAAGGCTTCCCCTGGGCTTGCAGTGAGCGCCTTCGCCACCGGCTTAAATCATCCGCGCTGGCTCTATGTGCTCCCTAACAACGATGTGCTGGTCGCCGAAGCCAGTGCTCCGCCCAAACCTGAAGGCGACAAAGGCATTAGAGGCTGGCTCATGAAGTGGTTTATGGATCGTGCGGGAGCAACTCCACCGAGTGCTAACCGCATCACGCTATTGCGCGATGCCAATGGTGACGGCACCGTCGAAACGCGTACAATCTTCCTGCAAGGACTGAACTCACCTTTTGGCATGACGCTCGTCGGCAATGATTTTTATGTCGCCGATACTGATAAACTGATGCGTTTCCCTTATCGTGCCGGTGAAACGCAGATCACTGGTACCGGCGTCAAGGTGATCGATTTGCCGGCAGATCCCATCAACCATCACTGGACCAAAAATGTAATTGCCAGCCGCGATGGTTCAAAACTGTATGTCACGGTCGGCTCGAACAGCAATGTCGGCGAGAACGGCATGGAAAACGAGGCCAACCGCGCCGCTATCTGGGAAGTTGACCCGGCAACAGGACAGTGGCGCATCTTTGCCTCGGGCTTGCGCAATCCGAACGGTATGGATTGGGAGCCGCGGAGCGGCGCGCTCTGGACAGTCGTCAATGAACGCGATGAAATCGGCAGTGATCTGGTGCCTGACTATATGACTTCGGTAAAAGAGGGCTCATTTTATGGATGGCCTTATAGCTATTACGGTCAGCATGTCGATTCGCGGGTGAAGCCGCCTCGGCCTGATCTGGTGGCTAAAGCCATTGTGCCGGATTATGCCTTGGGTGCACACACAGCCTCGCTCGGGCTTGTCTTCTATAAGGGCGATTTATTGCCGAAACGCTTTAAGGGCGGTGCATTTATTGGTCAGCACGGCTCCTGGAACCGTGAACCGCGGAGCGGCTATAAAGTGATTTTTGTGCCATTTGTCGACGGGCGGCCTACCCTGCCACCAGAGAATGTACTTGTCGGCTTTGTCAGCGCGGACGGTGATGCTCTGGGCCGCCCGGTTGGCGTGGCGGTTGACCGATCGGGGGCGCTTCTTGTCGCCGATGACGTCGGCAACACTATTTGGCGGGTGACTCCCGCTACGAAATAGGCGTTCTACTGTAAACCATCAAGATCAGTGTCCCCTAGCTTGTATAGAAAATCAATGCGCAATCATAATGAAGGATTAATTCAGCTGATTTATACTGAAACATCACCAGTCGGCAGCAACAGCATCCACCGCCATGTCCAATACTGCACCGCCAGCTCACCCGGAAACCTCTCCGCATATTGAAAAACTGCTGGACTCAGCCAACTCCGCATCACAATCGGTAGCCGCCCTTCATATCGCATTTATAGCATTCGCCGCCTATCTCGGCGTCATCGTCTGGGGCACCACGCATGAAGACATGCTGCGCATCAGCCCGATCAAACTGCCGATTCTGGATGTGGAAGTACCGCTGACCACCTTTTACGCCTTTGCCCCGTGGATGCTGGTCCTGCTGCACTTCAACCTGCTCATGCAATTGGAACTGCTTTCCAATAAACTCTGGAATCTGGACCGCGATCTGCCTGATACGCCTGCCGGGCATCAAATACGCGACCGCCTGTTCATCTTCCCTTTCACCCATCTTATCGTCGGACGCTCCAATGTCTGGCTAATCAACTGGCTGCTGTCGCTGGTCGTTGGCACTACTATCATTGCCCTGCCCTTATTCATATTGCTGGCTGCGCAAATCCGCTTTCTGCCGTTCCACGACGAAGGCATCACTTGGTCTCAGCGCCTCTCGGTCTGGACCGATGCAGGCATGCTGCTCGCCCTGTGGCCGCTGATTGCTTCGCCCCAGGACAGGGCGCGGGAATGGTGGCAGAATTTTGCCTTCAATCTCGTGGGCTATTGGCCGGCATGGCTTCGGCATTTGGGTATCCTCGGATGGAATCGGCTGGCGCGGTCGATCCAGCGGCGCTGGCCGAACCGGCACTTCCGGGAAATCCCTCCCCGGCCCGTGCAGCCGCCCGGCGTTGAGCCAAAGGGCATGGTGATATTGATGATCTCAGTGCCGCTCATCATTCTGCTCAGTATTGTCGCGGTAGTTCCCGGCAGCATTACCGTACAGACCTATTATTTCCCGCCGAATGACGAGTCCCAACCGGAGGACACTCCTTATTATCTCGAAGACTGGCTGATCCGGAGAATGCCGGAGTCATGGCTGAGCGTTGCCGCCCATAAATACGGCACCGTCTCCTGCACATCTTTAGCCGAGGCTGCCAAGACCGATGCCACGATGCTTCAGGTAGTGCTGGGTCCTTGCTCATGGTTCAATTTAGACCTTTTTACGCGCAATCTCGACCTCAGAGAAGCCCGGCTTGTGCCCAAAGAAGTTTCCCTGTCGCTGCTGACGCGGGCAACAGACCCGAACAAGCAGATTCGCGATGCAGCCTTCAAGGAATTCGACGGGCTTAACCTGCAAAATCGCGATCTGCGCTTTGCCAATTTGTACGGAGCCATGCTGCCCAAAGCCGATATTCGGCATGTCCAGTTGCAGGGCGCAGTCCTGCTGAAAGCCAAGCTTCAGGGCGTGATCGGCTGGGACAAGACGCAGTTGCAGGGCGCCATCCTGGGTGGAACGCAGCTGCAAGGCGCGGGATTGATCGAGGCGAACCTGCAGGGCGCGGATCTGCGCGGCGCGGATCTCCAGGGCGCCGACCTGAGTTGGGCGATTCTGCAGAGCGTCGATCTGCGCGGCGCGAACCTGCAGGCCGTGGATCTGCGCGGCGCGAAGCTGCAGGGTGCCGACCTGCGCGGCGCGAAGCTGCAGGGCACCATCCTGCGCAAGGCGAATCTGCAAGCCGCCAACATGGTCTTTGCGAATCTGCAGGGTGCGGATTTAACCCTGGCGGAACTACAGGGCGCAGAATTGCGGGAAGCGCGACTGCAAGGGGCTGACTGGTCGAAAGCCAATCTCGACGGCATCTATATTTCCGACAGCGCATGGTCGGACTGGAATGAGCAGCAACAGCACCGGTTGGAAACAGCCTTCAAGCAGTTACTGGACGCCGAGAAATTCAGCGCCTTCCAGACCCGTATGGAGCGCGCCGGCACGCGTTTGTCGCCAGGCAAAGCGGCCAGCCGAAAAAATTGCTACAGCGATAATCCAACCTTGCTGGACTGCAAATACAGTAAACCGGCGCAACTGAATGCTTATCGAACCCATGTGCTGCACCCGAAGCTGATCGGACTGGCTTGTTCCGATGCTTCGATTGCCGTAGGCATCGCAAGGCGGGGCATGGATGACTTCACCGAGAATGATCCCGATTTTGGCCTGGCGGCCGCCTTGATCCGGGCAATGGACGCTGAAAAACCTTGCGAGGGCTTGGCTGCGATGCCGGAACAATTACGCCTGGAATTACGGCATACAGTGAAACAACAGAAGAATGCGGCCAAGCCCGGATGACGCAGTACCGGCAAATCTCATGCCGGGCTTTTCAAAGCACTGTTCAATTAGTCGGCTTAGAGAATTTACGTTTAAAAATCCGTTATTTATTGATCAGTTTGGGCAAGGGTATAAAATATGAAACTCCACTAAGCCCTCTATTCAAATCAGGAAAAATTAAATAATGAAGCATTCTCTATCATTTTCGAAGGTGATCGGCGCTGTCGCACTTATTAGCGCTTTTGCGCCGGCTACCGCCGGCGCAGCCCCGGTTTATTGGACAGACTGGGTATCGGCAAGCGCCGGCAACAGCGGATCAGCCTCAGGCATCATTACGCTGGCGGACTCGTCTACTGTCAATGTTGCCTACAGCGGCGGGTTATATTCCGCGCAAATCTCAGGCGGCGCAAATTACTGGTCGCCTAATGCCTACACCAGTGCAACAGTGGATAACGCACCAGATTCCTTGAACACCGATATCCTCCGCCTGGGCCAAGGCACCCCGATGAACACAATTACGTTCTCAACGCCGGTAACCAATCCAATCATGGCCGTCGTCAGCTTTAACGGCCCAAGCTGGACTTTTGATGCGCCGTTCACAGTCCTGAGTTCCGGCTGCGGCTATTGGGGCTGCGATACGCTGAACAGCGGAAACGGCAATATACTGTCTTCAACTCATTTAGGCGAAGGACACGGCACCCTCCAATTCCTGGGCACTTTCAGCTCTATTTCATGGGCTGAGAACGGCTCCGAGAACTGGAGAGGGATCACTGTCGGCGTCAGCGACGTAAGCCCTGTCCCTGTCCCTGCAGCAGCATGGCTGTTCGGCTCGGCTTTGGCCGGCCTGGGCTTTATAGGAAAACGCCGGTCTGATCGGGTATCTGTCTAACTCATCGCCCCTGCCCGGCCCACACCTGCAGAGCGCTGTTTTTCACGCTCTGGTTTGGGCCGGATGCGTAAACGCGCATCGCTCGCGCTCAAGGCAACTATCTCACCGGCCTATCTGGCTTGGGCGTTCAAGCATCAGCCCGAATTGGCAGGCCTCAGCGCCAAACGAGGCACTAGAGTTGACCGCCGTATTTTTAAAGGTTTAAAAATACCAATAGTTCGGACACTTTTATGCGGCAATCGTCCCGTAGTCACTGAATTCGTCAAATAGTTGGGCTATTTTTTCGCAATCTCTGCTCAGGCCTAACTTGTCGAAAAGTCGTAACAGC
>NZ_JAZHOC010000051.1:0-10175 GCF_036553575.1 Methylobacter sp. Wu1
TGCTGTTACGACTTTTCGACAAGTTAGGCCTGAGCAGAGATTGCGAAAAAATAGCCCAACTATTTGACGAATTCAGTGACTACGGGACGATTGCCGCATAAAAGTGTCCGAACTATTGATCTGATGCGACAATCCTCGGCGCCTGTGGGATAATATCCCTATTTATTCTACGGCAATCTATCTACTCATGCACCGCATACTGACTCGGCAAACCTGGCTCAAGGTTCATCTTTATCTGGCGCTGACTGCAGGATTTTTTTTCGCCCTGATGGGGCTGACCGGCAGCATCAGCGTGTACTGCGAAGAGATTGATGAACTGCTGAATCCGCAACTTGTTATCGAACAGCCGCAGGGAAAGTATCAGTCGCTGGACCGGATTATGGCTGCGGTGCGGCAGGCGCATCCTGACCGTTACGGCGCCTGGACGCTGGAAATGCCAAGATCGCCTCACGGTATGGTGACGGCCTGGTACGACAAGCCGAGAGAGACCTACTTCGAGCTGTATGCGCCGCTGATGGTGTCGGTCAATCCTTATACGGCGGAAGTTGTCGGCAGCCGTTTCTGGGGACATACCGTGACGACATGGCTGCTGGACCTGCATACCCAGCTTCGGCTCGACCGCTTTGGCTGGAATGCCGTGGGCCTTCTGGGGCTGCTGCTGATGGTTTCTATCGGCACCGGGCTGTATCTGTGGTGGCCCGGTAGGCGGCAGCTCAGGCAAGCGTTCACGATTCGCCCTAATACAGGCATGATTCGGCTGGCTTTCGATCTGCACCGTTTTATCGGGCTGTTCAGCGCCGCTCCCTTGCTGGTGCTGGCGGCCACAGGATGCCTGCTGAGCTATCCTGCGGTGCTGGAATCTCTGGCCGGGGCATCGGGCATGGCGCATGGCGAAACGGGGCGCGACATCATCAGTACGGCGGTTCCCAACAACCACCCCACCGGTTTGGCGGCTGCGACCTTTATGGCCCAGGGGCCTTTTCCGCGCGCCGAACTCAGGCGCATTACGACGCCGGTCGGCGACAACGGCATCTACCGCGTCAATTTGCGCCAGCCGGGCGAAATCAATCAGCGGCATCCGTATACGACGGTCTGGGTGGACCGCTGGAGCGGCCAGATTAAGGAAGTGCGCAACCCTTCTGAATTTTCGGCAGGCGAGACGCTGGCGACCTGGATATGGCCTCTGCATACCGGCGAGGCATTGACTGGCACAGGCCGGTTTATCTGGTTTCTGGCCGGCCAAAGTGTTTTCGTGCTTTATGTCAGCGGTTTGCTGCACTGGCTGTACCGGCGCGGCAAAATCCGGGACAGAAAAGTCGATCTTGCTGCGCTACGGCCGTTTCTTTATCGGCTGGCCCAGAACAGTCAGCGCATCGCCCTGACGCTGTTCCGCTACCTTGCCTTGCTGGCGCAAAAGGCCAAGCCGTTCATTGCAACCGGATTTGCCTTGTTGCTGCAGCAGTTTAACAGATTGCGCGTAGCCATCATGGCGAACCGGCAGAAGCGCATAGGTCATTAAAAAAGCTTAAATGCACAGATAATCTGGATAGATCGGTTGCTTGGTTGTGTCTACAGCGTATTGTATTTTCGAAATGGCCGACAGCGTTTGCAGGGACAATATGATAATATAGCCGGCTCGGATTTATTTACCTTGAGTTAGTATGAATTCTTCTGATCCCGCTCAATTGATCGACCGCTTCGGCAGAAAAGTCGATTACTTGAGGATTTCCATTACCGATCGCTGTGATTTCCGCTGCGTCTACTGCATGGCGGAAGACATGACCTTTTTGCCGCGCACGCAGATTCTGACGCTGGAAGAGATTTATACGCTGGCCAAGGCGTTTGCCGAACTGGGCGTCAAGAAAATCCGCGTGACGGGCGGCGAGCCGCTGGTCAGAAAAGGCGCGCTGGGCCTATTGGAGGATATCGGTAGAATTGAAAGTCTGAATGAGCTGGTTATCACGACGAACGGCTCTCATCTGGCGCCGATGGCGGCTTCATTAAAGAAGGCCGGCGTCAAGCGCATCAATATCAGCCTCGATACGCTCGATGCCGATAAATTCAAGGCCATAACGCGAACCGGTAATCTGGAGCAGGTGCTGAAAGGCATTCAGGCAGCCAAAGCGGTCGGGTTTGAACGGCTGAAAATTAACGCGGTCATCCTGAAAAACCGCAATCATCTGGAAGTCTGCGATCTTGTACGCTTTGCCGTCGATAACGATATTGATATCAGCTTCATCGAGGAAATGCCGTTGGGCATCATCAGTCAGCATGACCGCTCGGAAGCGTATTACTCCAGCGACCTGATCAAAGCCGATTTGGCGCGCGAGTTTACCTTGATAACTTCAACTGAAAAAACCGGCGGACCTTCACGCTATTTCAAAGTGGCCGGCAGCCGGACGCGCGTCGGCTTCATTTCGCCGCACAGTGAAAACTTTTGCAGTACCTGCAACCGCGTGCGCCTGACCGTGGAAGGCCGCTTGCTGTTATGTCTTGGCAATGAGCATTCGGTCGATTTGAAAAAAGTCATGCGAGCGCATCCCGGAGATATGGCCGTTCTGAAACAGGCCATTATCGATGCGATGTCGATCAAGCCCGAAAAGCATGAATTCAATATCCACGAGCAGCCCATCCTCTTGCGGCATATGAGCGTAACAGGCGGATAACGATCCTCTTAGTTTAAAAATAACTTTCTAATGTGTCGATGAAATCGACGCTTATGTGAGGGCGAATTCATTCGCCCTCACACAATGTTGCTCGTCAAAATTCAGGGAAGTTATTCCTCGTCCTATCCTAAGCTGAAAATCTTCTGTCGAACACCAAATCTAACTGGCCTCATTAGCCGAAACTGAACTTTGTTGTGGTTGTTCTGGAGTTATTTCCAGCCAATCATTGACTTCGCGGATATTTTCATCGCTGATCATGCCTATCGCGCGCAAAAAACGGATACGGTTTTTGATGTAACTGTACTTGGCTTGGGACAAGTTTCTTTCCGCCAGATATTCGTCTTCCTGCGCTTCCAATACCTCTCTGACCGTAGCTACGCCGTAGTGGAACGCACGCTCCATCGCTTCCCGGGATTTGACAGCCGACTCGAGCGCTTTACGCGAGGCCATGATGCGTCTGACATTGGCATTCGAAGTTAAAAATGAGTCGCTCGTTTCCTTAATCAGAGCACGTACTTGGGCTTCAAGCTCTTCTTTACTGATTTCCAATCTGTGTTGCGCTTCAAACAGGCGATGCGTCGTGGTGCCGCCCGTGAAAATAGGCACATTGACATTGACGGCGGCTACCTGGGTTTCCAGTTCGGGTATTTGGGCGCTCTGATAACCGGTATTGGTGTTGTAGTAATTGAGCTGCAAATCGACTACCGGCAGATATCGGGACTTCTGGACCGCCACGTCATCGTGTGCCGCTTCGATTGCGCTGAGTAAGGCTGATAATGTCGGGTTTTCGCTTTTGGCTACTTCTAGCCATTGCTCCAAGGGGCCTTCTAATTCCTGATAGTTAATTTGCTCCCTTAATTTTTGTAGCCGCTGCGGCATGGTATTGGTTAACTCCCTCAGGCTTTCCTTGGCCGTCACCAGGATGCTTTCAGCTTCAATTTCATCGGCAGTTATCTTATCCAGCCTGGCTTCCACTTCATATAAACCGGTGATTTTGATCAATTGCTTGGCATACTGCTTCTGGACCTGTTGCAATTGTTTTTGAGTCAAGGCCTTTTGCCGTTGCAGGAAGTACAGCTGGTCTTCCGCTTCCAGCACGCCGAAATAGCGGTCCACCACGTTAAACATCAGGGTATGCCGAGCCTCGGTATGCTCCGCTTCATATTGATGTTTTACTTCGGCGGCCCGCCTCCAGTTCCAGAATTTGGCGAAATCAATTAAAGTCTGGCTCAGGGATACAAAATAGCGCGTGCCGTGATAACTGTCCGAACCGGCATTTTTAATGCGTTGATCGTTGACTGACCAGTTGCCGCTGGCACTGACTTGCGGCAGCATTTCACCCAGCGCCTGGCCTTTCTGGGCTGAACCTATTTCCACCCTCAATGCTGCCGTTTTCAGCTGCGGGTCCGCTTCCAGGGCTTGTTGGTAAATCGTTTGGAGATCTTCGGCATAACCGGCTGGCACCGGCATGACGATCAATAATGCCGTTAATAATGCTGATGTCCTCATTTCGTTTAATCTTCTATAAATGCCCGCGCAAAAGCATTGGTAACCGGTTGCGATAGATACTCAAACAGCGTTCTTTCTCCGGTGTTGATCAGGACCTCAGCCGGCATGCCCGGCAAGAGCTGCAAATCGCCGAGTTTCTGGAAACTTTCCGACGTCAATTCAACACGCGCCAGATAATACGGATTGCCGGTTTTTTCGTCCGTGAACCGGTCAGCCGATAATTGGATGACCTTACCTTCCATGACGGGCGTCAGCGCTTGCTTGAAGGCGCTGAAACGCACTTCCGCCATCAAGCCTACACTCACGCGATCGATATCCAGCGGCGATACTTGCGCCTCAATAATCAGCTCGGCATTTTGCGGGACGATGTCCAATATCGGCTTGCCAGCGGCAATGACGCCGCCTTCGGTATGAACCGACAAACCCAGTACCATGCCGCTCGCCGGCGCTTTGATCACGGTGCGGTTTAATTTATCCTGCGTTGCCGTCAAGCGTTCAGAAGCATCGTAAAGTTGCGCCTGTGCTTCGCTGAGTTTGTTTGCCACTTCCTCCTGAAACTGCTTTTGTATCTGCAGGATTTGCAGTCGATTTTCACTGATTTGCATTTCGCTACTGGCGATTTCTGAACTTAGCTCAGCAATTTCACCGCTAATCAATGCATAATTGCGTTCCAGATCACGCAAGCGCAGCTTGTCTGCGAAGCCTTCAGCCAGTAATTCTTTTAAATCCTGTATCTCTTCGCCATAAGAGGTTATCAGTTCTTTTTTGCTGCGGATTTGTCCTTTCAGACCATCTATTTTGCTGTTGATTTGACTGATACGTTGCTTAAGGACGGCTATTTCTCCTTCATAAGTGTTTTTCCTTGCCATGAAAATGTGCGATTCGGTTTGTTTTGCTTCCGGTATTCTGGGATCGGTCTGGTCTTGCAGCTTTTCCGGATAGCGCACTTCCTGTGCGTTGTCCCGCTCCGCCTGTAAGCGCGCGACTTGCGCCATTAAGGTTATATATTGGCTTTTGATAATTTCCAGTTGTGCTTTGGCCTGGGTGTCATCAAGCATCAGCAGCGGCTGGCCTTCGTTAACGAAATCACTATCCTTGGCCAGTAGTTTAGCCACAATGCCGCCATCCAGATGCTGCACGGTTTTCTTGTAAGACTTGACTGTTACTACGCCCAATGCCAGTGCGGAACTGTCAATAGGGGCAAAGTAGCCCCAACCACCAAAGATGCCGAATGTAATCAATACGATCGTAAAGCCGATATTTCGGATCGGCCGGTCGTCAGTATGCAAGTCAGCTATCCTGGCGACATTGTGTCGCTCAAGTTTTTCTTTCATCATTAATCAGCCGATTAAACGGGATGTGCTACGGGTACGGTTGACGCGGCTGATGCTTGCGGCGGCCGTGGCGCCGGCTGAGCGTTTTGCCTCTGTAAATGAGCTATGACCTGATCGCGCGGGCCGTATACTGCCAAGGCGCCGTCTTGAAGGATTAACAATTTATCGACCTTGGCCAGTACATTGTGGCGATGCGTGATTATGATCACGGTTGATTTTCTTTCCCTGAGTTTCTGGATGGCATTCTCCAAAGCTTTTTCTCCCTGTTCATCAAGATTTGAGTTCGGCTCATCCAGTACCACTAAAATTGGATTGCCATATAATGCTCGTGCCAGGCCAATCCGCTGGCGTTGGCCGCCGGACAGATTGCCGCCGTTAGCGCCGATAAACGTGTCATAACCCTCCGGCAAGCGCAGGATCAATTCATGTACGTCTGCCATTTTGGCCGCTTCCACAACTTTTTCAGGGTCAACAGCGCCGAAACGGACAATATTTTCGCCGATGGTTCCGTCGAATAGCTCGATATCCTGGGGCAGGTAACCAATAAAATTGCCTAGCTGCTGGCGATTCCAGGTAAAAATATCAGCCCCGTCCAAGCGGATGGTGCCGTCAGCCGTTGGCCAAATGCCCAATAAAGCGCGCGCGAACGTCGATTTGCCGGCGCCGCTGGAACCTAAGATGCCGACGGCATCACCCTTTTCAATTGACAGGCTGATGCCTTTGATGGCCGGTAATTTAGCGCCCGGCGGAACGACCACGGCCGCTTCCACTTGTAAGCGGCCTTGCGGATCGGGGAGCGTCATCTTGTCCTGATCCACAGGATTTTGTTTCAGTATTTCATTAAGACGCCGATATTGGCTGCGAGCACTGATGAAACCTTTCCAGGTGGCAATCATTAAATCAATGGGCGCCAGTGCTCTGCCTAATAAGATTGATCCGGCAATCATCAGGCCGGGAGTAATTTCATGGAGAATGACCAGATACGCGCCCAGGCCCAAAATTAACGATTGGGAGGAAAGGCGTATGATTTTTGACAATGCTGTCAACAAACCTGCTCGAGAACTTGCTACAGCTTGCAGTTCCAATACCTTGAGGGCGCCGTCGGACCACCGTTTTCGGATATTGCCTAACATCCCCATCGATTCAATAACTTCAGCGTTTTTAAGGTTCCTATTGAGTTGGCCGCGGCCTGAAATAGCCAAATTGTTCGCTTCCGCTAATATCTTGCCAGTGGTTTTTTCAGTAGCTACTGCAATGATAGCCAAAACAATAGCTGTGAAAACGGCCGCCCAGCCGTACCAGGGATGAAAAACAAACATTAGGGCGATATATACGGGCATCCAAGGCACATCAAAGAAAGCAAACAGTCCATTGCCGGTCATGAATTGCCTTAAGCCGGTTAAGTCGTCTAACGCTTGTGATGTCGCCCTTTGTCCACCTGAATATAATGATTGCTTAAAGGCGATATGAAATAGTCTTTCATTAAGCAGGGTTTCCAAGCGAGTGCTGACCCTGACCAGGATTTGAGAACGCACCCACTCTAATGCCCCTAATGTGATAAACAGCACTATCATGATCAGCGTCAGCATGAGTAATGTCGATTGATTGCCGGTCGGCACCACGCGATCATAAACTTGTAGCATATAAATAGAAGGAATAACCATCAGAAAATTGATGATCATGCTGAAACCAGCGGCTGATAAAAAAGCCCCCTTGCACAGACTTAAAGCTTTTTCCAAATCCGATTTAGTCGAAACTTCCATTTTGCACAAAGTAACATCAAAAAGATTAGTATTGTGACATAAATTCAGGGGAAGATATATAAATTGACCCTATCAATATAGGGTAATCGTATTAATTATCATTTGGTAAATGAAGTTAAGTCGACTGTGTGTTTTTACTAGAGACATGACTCCCGATATTTTAGTCGGGAAGTATAAGTTAAATTTATTTTTAGCAGATGCGCAGTTTGAGTAAATTCGTTAGACTTATAGTGTACTATAGGTTATATAGGGTGAAATTTTTTCAATTTTTGTATTCAGAATTATTATAGCGATAGATCAGTATCTTTCAGAAAAATATTTCTCCATATTTAAAGAATTTACTTATTGCGCCTATAAGGCTGTAATTATCTTAGGAACTGTTTAATTATTCTGAGATGTTTGATAATTAGGGATGTATAAAAATCTAGCCAGTGCTATGGAGTGGCAGCTTGAAGTGATCAGGAACTGATCGAAAGTATTCAAGAAAACTTGGTATTACACTGCCGTTTTATATTATTCCCATCTAAGCCATTATATTTTTACGATAGGATAGTCCTGACTAATAAGGGTTACAGCTTTAACAAAGCCTTATGTTTTCAAGCAAGAAGAGAGTAAAACTTTTGTATCTTTCAAATATTATCTTTAGATACATCTGTAAGAATTGGAGCTTAATTTTAGAAAAGCAAATGCATAAAAGAGCCGCGCTTTTATAGGAAAGGTATAAGCTCAAAGAAAATAGTATTTGCGCCTGATTTCTATCTTTGCTCACATAGTTAGGGCTAGACAGTTAATTCTACTTCAAAAGTGAGAGTCACAGATGCTTATGTTTCTTGAAATGTTTTTTACATTTTAGTTTTGAGGAATGGAAATGATCTATCTGGTGAATAAGAGGACATAACTTCATTCTTGTTATTTGTAATTAAATATGAAGTTAATGCTTCATAAGATTGGAAATTTTTGAGACGGAGGGCAAAAAACAAAAAACAAAAAACAAAAGATGAAAAATAAATATGCAGACTCTGCTGATGAATTTAATTTACTGTCGAAATAAAATTTATGAACGAAACAACTGAGACAATAGAAGTATACGATTCCTATGGCGTATTAATTGGCTATAACGTCATTACTAATTACGATGACGGCCAGGGCAACACTAGCAGCAGCACCAGCTATTACGATGTAAACTGGAACTCTCTGGGCGGCACTTCCACCTCAACCGATAGTCAAGGCTATAGCTACACCTCCGATTGGAGCAACAGCACCAGCACCGACAGCGCCGGCAACACCGTCCAAACCTACACCAGCAACTGGTCGGACAGCAACGGAGGCAGCGGCTCCAGCGAGTCGACTTCCATCTATGACGCAAACTGGAATCAACTGAGCGGCAATGGCACCTCCAGCTACAGCGACGGTCTAGGCTATAGCTACACCTCCGATTGGAGCAATAGCACCAACACCGACAGTGCCGGCAATACCGTTCAGACTTATACCAGCAGCTGGTCGGACAGTTACGGCAATAGCGGCTCCAGCGAATCGACCTACGGCTACGATGCCAACGGGAACTCCTGGGGCAGCAGCACCTTTACCGATGGCCTGGGCTATAGCTCCACCTCCAGCTGGAATAGCAGCGCCAGCACCGACAGCGCCGGCAACACCGTCCAAACCTACACCAGCAACTGGTCGGACAGCAACGGAGGCAGCGGCTCCAGCGAGTCGACTTCCATCTATGACGCGAACGGAAACTCCTGGGGCAGCAGCACTACTACCGACAGCCAAGGCTACAGCTACACCTCAGACTGGAGCAACAGCACCAGCACCGACAGCGCCGGCAATACCGTACAAACCTACACCAGCAGCTGGTCGGACAGCAACGGAGGCGGCGGCTCCAGTACGTCGACTTACACCTATGATGCCGGCGGCCAGTTTATTGGCAGCACATACTTTGACGGTATTACTACCACGGTATATGACAGCAACTGGAATATCGTGAGCCAAAGCGCCGATGTTTCGCAGCTCACTCCGGACGGCCAAGGCGGTTATTTCCATGATGACGGTTACGGCAATATCACCACTTATGACGCGAACGGCGTGGTAACCGGACATAGCAGCACCTACAGCTACGATGACGGCTTGGGCAACAGCTACAGCAGCACCAGCTATTATGATGCGAACGGAAACTCCTGGGGCAGCAGCACCTCTACCGATAGTCAAGGCTATAGCTACACCTCAGACTGGAACAACAGCACCAGCACCGACAGCGCCGGCAACACCGTCCAGACCTACAGCAGCTGGTCGGACAGCAACGGAGGCAGCGGTTCCAGCGAGTCGACTTCCACCTACGACGCGAGTGGAAACTCCTGGGGCAGCAGCACCACTACCGACAATCAGGGCTACAGTTACACCTCAGAATGGAGTAACATCACCAGCACTGACAGCGCCGGCAATACCGTGCAAACCTACAGCAGCAGCTGGTCGGACAGCAACGGAGGCAGCGGCTCCAGCGAGTCGACTTACACTTATGATGCCGGCGGCCAGTTTATTGGCAGCACATACTCTGACGGCATCACTACCACCTGGTACGATAGTAATGGGCAAATTATTGACCAAGTGTCTTCAGACGAGACTGCGCCGACACTGCAGTTCACCACACCGCAGGATGATGCGCTTGATGTGGCGGTCAACAGCGATATTACCTTGACCTTTGACGAAAGCATCAAAGCCGGCAGCGGCAATATTGTCATTAGTGACGGTCTGGGCGACGTGCGCACTATCGACATCAACGATGGCAGCCAGGTGAGTTTTGGCTTCAGTAAGAACGGCACGACCAATACCGTAACCATCAATCCGGCGGAAGATCTGCTGACAGACAGCAATTATTTCGTCCAGCTGGACGCGGGCGTGGT
>NZ_JAZHOC010000032.1:0-31076 GCF_036553575.1 Methylobacter sp. Wu1
TTGGCGTTGTCTAATAGTTGAGGTAAGGTAATCATCCGTCCTATATGGCGATACTGAACCTCAAATTCAAGGAGTCAACAATGCTTGGGTATCTCCCCGGAATCCAATAAGAGCCATTAAAATTAGCTGCCGAGCCATTACCAAGAACATGGAACGACCTGGTAGACAGTCAATGGGCTCGGCCAGCCGATTCGATAAACAGCGAACTAATGGATAACAATTTTTTCGGCTTTACGCTCTTCGCTCTTGCCAATTGTCAGTAAATCCCATACCAACAACCCCAACCCGACCGTTGTTACCCAACCAAAAATCATACGCCACTTCATGGCCCACTGAAACGAGGGCTGGTTCTGCGCGGCAAAATAGCCGGCCCAGGTCGAGCCTTCCACGGCCCGCTCGATAAACGACTGCTCGTAACCGGCGATCAGCAGCGCGACAGTCATGCCTACCACGCCGGCATTCAGCAAGCCCAAGGCCCATTTCCAGCGCCACGCATTAGGCGTGCCCGCTGCCATCCAGACACCGCCGCGCCAGTGCTGAATCGCCAGATAAAAGAAGGCGATGTTGATCGTGGCGTAAGCGCCGAAGAACGACAGATGACCATGCGATGCAGACCACTGCGTACCATGCGTATATAAGTTGATTTGCGGCAAAGTATGCATAAAACCCCAGACGCCGGCGCCGAAAAAATTACCGAAGGCATGGGCGATGACCCAGGCCAACGCCGGATGATTGACGGTTTTGAATGCGTGCACGCCTGAGTCGTAAATGGCATGCACCACCATCGCGACCAGTGGAATCGGCTCCAACGCTGAGAAGAAACCGCCTACCGACAGCCAGTATTCAGGCATGCCGATCCAGAAGTAATGATGCCCTAACCCCAAAATGCCGGAACCGAACATCAATGTGACTTCGATATACAGCCAGGTCTGCACGATCTTGCGCCTGGCGCCCAGCAGTTTCATCAGCGACCAGGCCATGATCACGCCAACCAGCACTTCCCAGGTCGCCTCAACCCATAAATGAATCACCCACCACCACCAGTACTGGTCATGCGTGATGTTGGTCATGTAAAACATGCCGGCCAGGTAAAGCCCGACCAGCGCAATCAGGTCCAGCGTTAAAACCCCGGCGATGCCGGACCATTTGCCCTTGCTGAAAGTCGCCACTACGTTGTAGGAGAAGACCAGCATCACCGCTGTAATGCCGAGATCAGCCCAGCGCGGCGCTTCGATATACTCGCGGCCCTCGTTAATGAACCAGAGACTGGAATCCTTGCCCGGCCCGATCTGAATAAACAGATAAACCAGCACCACCAGCGTGACCGCGCCAGTCAGCACCCAGAAGGCGATATTGGCCCACTTCAAGCCGACAATATCGGTGCCGCTTTCGTCTTCGATCAGCCAATAGATGGAGCCGATAAAACCATACAGCATCCAGACGATCATGGCGTTGATATGCACCATGCGATTGACATTGAAATCCAGAATGCCATACAGAAAGCCCGGATAGATAAACTGTAAAGCTGACAGCAATCCGAATAAAATTTGGGCGACAAATAAAATAATCGCCACACAGAAATATTTAACAGCCAATTGTTGTCCGGCAGTCAGATTATTAATGTCCAGACTTACCCAGGCTTTGAAATCTTTTAGTAAATTGCGCGCCTTATCCAATACCGAAGCCGGCTTAGGAAGAATATCGTCTAGTTTGGTTGTGCTCATGATCATTCCCCCTCTGCTTCAATGGTTTTAAAGTTATACGGAAAGCCATTGGTATCGATGCTGGACATCCACTTTAAAAATGCGACAAGGCCTTTCGCTTCCTGCTCGGTGATGCCCAGATTGGGCATTTTGCGATTGCTGCCGAAGGTACGGGCATTGTTCTCGGGGTCCATCAGAAACTTAACCATCAAATCCTCGCGCAAGTCTTTCGAAAGCCAACCCTGATCCAGCCAGGCTTTTGTCAAGTCAGGTGCAAAATAAGCGCCATTGCCCAGAATGGTGTGGCAATTCATGCAGTTTCTGGTCTGCGCGGTTTTTTTGCCGAGATCGACCAGTTCCGCAGCTTCCTGTTCAGTCAATTGCTTGCCGAATAAAAACTCATCTTCACCGATAACCGGCACTGATTTATTGAGTTCCTTATTGAACTGATAGTCAATTTTTTTATTGATGACGGCGTAAGCCGGCACCCGCTTGCCGCCTGCCGCCGTCTGGCTCAACGAGTCCATCGTTAATATGATCAAAATCACAAACGATACGCCAGTAACCCAGATGGCCGTTTTCTTCCAAAATGATTCCGAAGCCCATAGCGGTGTTTCGTTCATTACTCGTCCTCCCGTACTTTTTGACAATCATCATGATACCCATGCGTTTTAACGCACAAATGCCAGATGCCGATCGGTGCAAAGAAATAGCCGATCACCATCGCTACGGAGATAATCAACCAATGTCCTTGGAATTGCGCAGCCCGGGTCAGTTCAAGCACTGACACAACCAGCACCGTATAGGACGCTAACGCGGCAATTTTGATGCCCGCATGCGCATTGATTCTGGACCACGCGAACAACAACGCATAAGAGGCCCCGGCCAGAATGATCAGTGCCGAGGAAAAGAATGTGATAAAGAAGTCTTTTAAAGCAACAGGTTCAATCATAGCCGATTAAAGCGAGATCAATGATTAATAAACCCCACCGGACTAGATACTGGTGGAGGTAACGTCGCACGCAACGCCTACTGGTTGGTTAGGCAGGCGCCCTTTTATATCTTGCCTGAAGGCGACTAAAGTCGCCCCACAGGTGGGTTAAAACAGCTTTTCCTTTTTTAGAAAGCCTGCGCCGTAGAATCGGCTCTCATTGAAGGCCAGTTTAATCAAGTGATGTGGAAGCGACGTGAAACGCATCCGCATAAATATCCTGCAAATTCGCGCCATTAAGATAAGCCTGTCTTTTAGTCTGGTTAACCATTTCAGGATGGCCGCACAGATAAACGCGCCAGCCCTTCAGATTAGGTAATTGGCTTAAAGCGACTTCATTAGCGCGACCTATGGCCACGCCCTTAGGAGAATCGCCGCGCGATACGCAAGGCGTATAATGAAAGTTTGGATATTGCTGTTCCAACTCCAGCATTTCTTCAATCCAGTAAAGTCCATCCATCTCGCGGCTGCCGTGAAATAAATAAATATCTCCGGTATGCCCCTGTTGCAGCGCCTCGGCTATAATACCGGCTAACGGAGCAAGTCCGCTACCCGTGCCGATCAGCAGCATGTTTTGTTCGGGCTTGTTTGGCAGATAATAGCAAAGCCCCTGCGGGTCCGAGACCGCAATCTTGTCGCCGACCAGCAGTTCCTGATGAACCCACTCGCTGAAACGTCCGCCCGCCAGTCGGCGGATATGAAATGTCAATTTTTTGTCATGCGCGCGGCTGTTTGCGATTGAGTAGCTGCGCGTCAGGCCGTCGGCTCTTTTGAGATTGACAAATTGGCCTGCATGATAATCCAGCGGATCCTTGCATTCGACTGCCAATAACAGTGTTTCTTGGTTCAGCGGTTTTTTATCGATCACCATGCCTTCGGTAAAAAACGCCGGCTGTTGGCTTAGGGTAATGGCCATGTCTTGTTCCGGATAGCATAAACAGGCCAGAAAATGCTTCTGCTTGCGCAGCACATCTTTCAGACCGCTCTGCGAAGCTGCAGGCGGTTCAACGTCCAGGCTGCGCGCCATGCAACTCTGGCAGGCGCCTTGCCGGCAACTGTTCGGAATATCGATATTATCGCGTAGTAAGGCATCAAGAACGGTTTCACCTTCGTAACAAATACTGACTTGATCGCCTAACGATATTTTTTTCATGGTCACTACCCAAGCTGTCTTTAATTATTTACCTAGAACGTCATTGCGCGTGCTTTCCGCAATAGCGGCAACTTGCGCGATTAATTCCTGTGGAACATTCAGTTCCTGTAAAGTTCCACTTAGATGTTCCATAACAGCGTCAAAATGGGAGTTATCCAGCCCCATCTTGACCAATTTAGCATGAGCATTGCGCATATCGGTGCCGTTATAATTGTTGGGTCCGCCAAAAGCCATTGTCAAAAAAGCTTTTTGCTTTGCGGCCTGTTGTTCCATATCAGTATTGTCAAAAAAACGGTTGATTCGATGATCGCTCAAAACCTTGCGATAAAAAATATCGACCGCCGCATTAACTGCCGCTTCGCCACCAAGTTGTTCATAAAGTGTAGGGGTTGGAGTAGCTGTAGCTGTTTCACTCATCTCTTGGTACCTTTAAAAATTATTATTAAAAACTTAGGAGCATTGGTGCTCGAAAATTAGTTTAGTATCGATACAGAACTTTTGCAATATTTATATGACAAAAGGCGCCTGTATACACTACAATTTTACAAGCCTTATCGATTTTTTCCCTAATTTTATTGTGGTTTTTCATTTCATTTTATTGTCTTAAATACTAACGAAATGGCAACAAGAAATTTATATGACTGACGGAACGAGCTCTCGACAAGATCAGATATTGAAGCTGCTGCTGAACTCAAGGCAAGGCATGAGCCTTGACGAAATCGCCGCTGCATTGAATATCTCAAGAAATGCCGTTAAACAGCATATCGTCGGCCTTGAAACCAGCGATCTCATCAAAAAAGGCGCGTTCAAGATCACCGGTGGGCGGCCGTCACGCAATTATGTGCTGACTGAAAAAGGCATCAACCGGTTTCCCAAACAATATGCCTGGTTCTGTAACTTAATACTGTCGGAACTCAAAGCTGAGATGGGTGAAGACGCTTTCAGACGCTACATGGCGAGGCTCGGCGCTAAATTCGCCCAAACGCTTATGCCGCAATTCAACGGCAAAGAGCCTGCCGAGCGAATCACCGCACTTATCGAGATAATGCAGACGTTAGGCTATCATGCGATAGAAGACCAGAACAATTCCCCCTCTACCATACAAGCCTTCAATTGCGTTTACCACGATCTGGCTCAGCAATATCCGGAATTGTGCGAATTTGATCGCGCATTGATATCTGCCCTGCTGGACCGTCCGATTGAACAAACCAAGTGCATGACATGTAACGATTGCTCCTGCCAGTTTCTTATCAAATATAAGTGACCGGTTTAAGCAGGCCGGAAGAGATGCCTGAATCCTCCTTACCGCCCATACAGATCCGCTTTATCTCTTGTTAGTCGACATTAAGCCCTTCTTCCTGCAGCGCTCTTTTTACCGCAGGCCTATCGGCGATTCTTTTTTTATATTGCACCAGCGAGGGCCAGCGTGAAATGTCGATCGACATCAGTTTTGCCCATCGCAGCACGACAAATAAATATGCATCTGCGATTGTGAAATCATTGCCCATGAGGTAGGGCTGCGCAGAGACATTGTCCGCGACCCATTTAAACCGGGATGACAGCGTTTCCCGAAACAGATTTTTTGCCTGATCAGGCATATTGGCATTGAAGAGCGGTGAAAAAGTCTTGTGCAGTTCAGTGGAAATAAAATTCAGCCATTGTTGCAGATTGTAACGTTCGAATGTACCGGCGGCGGGCGCCAGTTTTTTAGCGGGCACCCTATCGGCAAGATATTGAATAATGGCTGGCCCTTCAGTCAGTTTGTTGCCATCGTCCAGTACCAGAACCGGCACATAGCCATTAGGACTGACGCTGCGAAAATCTTCGCCGGTTTCTGTCAGTTTTTCCTGCAAGTCAACTTTAATGAGCTCAAACGGCAGGTCAGCCTCGCATAAGACAATATGAGGCGAGAGCGAACAGGCGCCGGGACTGTAATAGAGTTTCATCGTCGATCTCCTGAGAAAATTAACCAAAGAATCTATCTGAACGTGGCATCGGTTTGGCTTTCAATGCCGAGTTTCACAGAATCCAAAACTTTAAAATTGGATACTTTCTTCCTGAGACTTGTTCAAAAAAAACTGGTCAAATTTATGACTTACAATTCGGGAATTGTTTATGACTTACACTGCGCTATGTCTGAACTGCATCAGCCAAACCGTTTTGTTGCTGCTGGCCGCCAATGGCGCGCCGGTTTTAGCCCGCCATTGGCTGAAAGACCGGTTCAGCCTGCCGGTGGATATGGGGTTAAAACTAGGCGATGGCCGCGCTCTGTTTGGCAGCAGCAAAACCTGGCGCGGCATTATTGCTTCGATCAATCTCACTTCTCTTGTAGCGATGGTGTTGGGAATGTCTGCGCTTGAAGGTGCTGTGTTCAGCCTGGCAGCCATGTCGGGCGATCTGTTGGCCAGCTTTATAAAGCGCCGGCAGGGCCATGCCGAAAGCAGCCGCGTCCGCTGCATCGATACGATCCCTGAATCAATCATGCCTGCGCTGGTGCTGCATGAGCAATTGGGCCTGAGTGTTACAGATATTTTAGCCGTTGCCTTTACTTTTTTTCTGCTCGACGTTTTTCTATCGCCTGTTCTGTATCGGCTTCATATTAAAAACCGTCCTTATTGATTTATCGCGCAAAGCCGGTTTTACTTGGCTGTTTTTACATGAAAAAAGCAGAAAGAGCTTAATGGCAAGGCGGTTTCGCGAAAGCAAAAACCGCCTTTTATGAGTGTAATTAGATTTCGTCGATCCTCTATCGTAACTTAGCCGATGGAGAACTGCCGATTAATCTGGTTCAAGACATCAGGGCTACTTGTGATCAAGGAGTAATTTGCAGGCAGGAAAGACAGCACCGTTATTGAATTAGGTCAATGTCCAGCACCGCCTTCGCCATTGGTCGTCATGACGTCTTCGGCATGCCCAGCCGAACCGGCCATATAAGCAATGAGCGCTTCCACATCGGCATCGCTCAGTTTCAGATTCGGCATAGGAACCTCGTTATACTTATCAAACAATTGCATCGCGACGGAGTCTTTTTCTGCCAGCATCTGATCTGGTTCTTTTAACCAGCGTGCAAGCCAGGCGTGTTCCCGCTTCTCGGTTACGCCTGACAATCCCGGCCCCAATCCGCCTTCAGCGCCCAGGCTATGACAGGAGTCGCAACGCGAACGATAGAGATCTTCGCCCCGGCTAAGTTCTGGCAAGCGCGGCGCCTTGTCATAACGCATCGCCCCTGGGTTCGTTCTATACGCATGTTGTTGCAGCGAATAGCCGAGCAACCTAACCAGAGTCTTAGGCTCATCGAAAGGCGACCGCTTGATCCACTTTCCGGTGGCTTCATTTCCGACAATGAGGCTAATGGAGTGGTTACTGGTTACCTGCTCTGACTCATCTTTGTTATAAAGCCCCAACTTCTTGCGCAAAAGCGTGATATCTGCCTTGCTTCCGGTCAAGAATGTCCAGCCCGGCCCTACCCTGAATCTTTGCGAATATTCCTTAAGCACCGCCGGCGTATCGTGTTCAGGATCTATACTGATGGAATAGAAGAAAACGTCGCGGCCTGCGCGATCTCCCAGTTCCTTTTGGACCTGGCGCATACTGGCTGTCTCTGCCGGGCAGGAATCCGAGCAATGCGTAAAAATGAAATTGATCGCTACCACCTTATCCTTGATGAGATCGTCATAAAAGCGAACTGTTTTTCCATCCTGCGTCACCAGAGAAATATTGGGAAAGTAGCCCGCTCCCCAGCGGGAACCGGCAGAGACGGCCCAAGCCGGGCCGCCTCCAAGTATCAGTACGATGGAGACTAACAGAGAGATAATAATCATATTCTTATCTTTCATGCTATGCCTTATGGTTGTTATTACATTTAGTCAGTCCTCCATCGCAACCTCGCCGATGGAGAACTGCCGATTGGTTTGATTCAAAACATCAAAAACCGGGCAATCATCTTCTGGGTAAATTGACCGTAATCGTAAAGTTTTGGGTAGCCGACAATCCGCCCTGGTCTGTTACCCGCACTGATACAGATTGAGAACCTCGTTGCAAGACTCTCCAGGTAATCTGGCCTGTTGAAGGATTAATGCTCATGCCCGCAGGGCCAGAGGCCAAGGAGAACGTCAGTATATCGCCCGGCGCATCTGTCGCCGTAACCTTGTAACTATAAGTTTGGCCGAGGCTCGCTGTCGTCGCGGGCGTTGAGGTAATCACCGGCGCGGTGTTTGCAACGGGAGCAGGCTTGACTGTCACGTTAAAGCTTGCGGTGGTCGATTGTTGACCGTCTGATACCTGCACGGTTACCGAATGAGATCCTTCCTGCTCATTTGCCGGCGTCCAGGCGATCACCCCTGTCGCATTGTTAATGCTCATGCCGGCCGGTGCGGCCGTCAATGAGAAAGTAAGAGCGTCACCTTCGGCATCGCTCGCCTGCACTTGCAAGCTGAATGCCTGTCCTACGGTTGCGGTTTGATTTGCAATCCCGTTGATCGTCGGCACAGTATTTGTGCCGACGGTATTAGAGCCGCTTCCGGTATTTGTACTGATACCGGTTTTAAAAGTCGGCACGTCAGTGGTGTTGGTAGGTTCATATTCAACGCCCTCCCATCCTATAACAGGCGTAGGCAAGGCTAAGGTCTGGCCCGGATGCTGGATATCCCACCGCAACAGCATGGCCTTATCCTCGTGTTGGGTGTTGTGGCAGTGCTCCATGTAAGTGCCTGCGAATTCCCGGAAGCGAATGGCCACATCCACAGTATCGGAACTATCCGGCGCATCACCTATGCGGTAAACGTCCTTACGCGCCCACTTTTCCCATACGGGTGGAGGATTGCCGTCCCGTTTGAGAATCTGCCCCTCCTCGAAATGAATGTGGACCGGATGGCTCCAGCTACCGCCTCCGTTCTTGATGTGCCAGATCTCGGCAGTATCCTTGTCCGGGGCCGCCGATAAACGATGAGGGTCCATGGTGAAACCCTTACCGCCATCGGTCTTGACGGTCCAGGGCTTGTCATCGGTGCCACTGCTGCGCCCGAACTCGAATTCCCTGTGAATCGCGTTCTGGAGTTCCGTCGTCGTAAACGTCGGCAACGGGATCATTTTCTTTTTGCCTTCGACGTAATCAGCCGGATTCATGCTGAGGTCACTCTGACCCGTTGGCATGCTTTTCACCCGGAATTCAAGGAACTTGCCAACGCCCGGGTCGCCATTGATGCCATCGGCTTTGTACCGTCCACTCAGGACATCGCCGAGCGGTATTGCTTGTCTCGGGCCTCTGCCGCCTTCATGCTCCAGCAGGTTGACGAAGTAGAGCTTGTCGCCTTCCTTGAAGTTTTTGAAGTCAATAACGATGTCGTAACGCTCGGCAATACCTTGTACAGGCAGATCGGCTGACTGGGCATTGGGGAACGGCACCGCATGTTCCATGAGGTTGCCATCGTTGGCGATCATGTGAAACGGCACGCGTTGGCCTTGCGCGTTCACCAGGGCGATCTTGAAATACCGCGATACGCTGCCGTTCAGGATGCGGAATCGGTAACGGCGCGCGCGCACTTCGATATACGGCTTCCACTGCCAGTTGACGGTGATCTGATCGCCGACAAAGCCGTCCGTGTTGAAGATATTAAAATAAAGTTGGCCGTTTTTGTCCCAGGCCTTGTCAGCGACCATCAGATTGACGTCATAGTCGCGGTTTCCCCAATCGAGGGCCTTGCCGCTGGGCAAGCAAAGATTTACGTTTTTCGGATTGGCGTAGTGGCATCCATAGCCGGGCTTTGCCGTGCTGCCTATGGCTTCCGTCACGCTGGCGGGCTCTCGGCCGCGATCAACAGCACTGTAATAGTTCATCATGGCGGCATTGCCTTTATAAACATTCGGTGCCGTGAAGTCGAGCATGTGGTCATGGAACCAATGGGTGCTCATCGTTTCCCGCCAATCGCCGGGAATTTTAGTAATGCCGCCATTGCCGTCCGGCGTACCGGCTGCCGGATCGCTGGCAAAGGGATTGATACTGTCGTGCCCGGCAAGAATCATGGGCCAATGATAGTCATAGAATTCGCCAGGATAGAAATAAGCGGCAGTATAGCCATCGCTCTCAGCCGGGTTGTGGCCGTTATGCTCGTGCGTACTGATAGTCTGGTTGCCAAAACCGAAGTTTGCCACGGTATCCAGCGGCAGTGCGTTGTAATGGCGGAACAGAACAGGTTGGCCATAGCGCGCCATAAGAAGTTTTGGCGGAAAGGTTCCGTCGAAGGTCCAAAGCGCTTTCGGATTCTGGACAGGCATTTTCGGATGAATTCTGACTTCGATTCCTTTCGTGGTTCCGTTAAGATGATAAAGTCCTCCGCTGCCGAATTCCCCTTTGCTGTACCCATGCAACTGATACTGATCGCGCAGTCCCTGGTTCGTGCGTGCCCCGGTCTGCGCGCTCTGGAAGTAAACCTTTGGAAAGAACTCATCCCATCGCTGATGGGCAAAGAACTCTCCTGATGGCCGCCCTTCCAGAACGGTCTGATTGAACGTGCCAACGCAATCCTTGACCTTATCCTCCCAGGCATTAGGCAGCAAATCATTCGCCTCCATAGTGGGAAGCGGATGAAGAGGTTCTTTCAGGAAGTCATCGAGTTCCTTGCCGTCCGGCATACTTTGGCAGTCTGAAGTTGCAGGCAGAGAACTGGTGCTTGAAGGTTGGCCGATCGGCATCGACTGCAGGCCGAACTCCTCAAACATCAGTAGTGGCGCACTGAATGCCGTGGCGCCAAACAATGGGCTTGGCGATGCAATCCCATCCGCCACGCCCGTCGGAATATCGAAATCTTTTGCATAAGCTGCCCCGGCCGTCATACTGAGAAGACAAACCAATTTTGTAGCTCTATCGAAATACAGCTTCAAATTACTGGCATTATCTTTTTCATTAATAACGTAATGATGGTTAATAACTTTCCTGGACATGACACATGAATAACGAGTCAAAATCTTCTCGCGTTTATTGAAGTTCACTGCACTGATAATCTTCTTACACACAATAACCTCCGTTTAGTTCTTATAGTTGTACTGGAAAGTTAGCTTAAATAAGCGCTTGCCAAGTCCCCTCATTGATCACGCTGCCGGCGATGGATTAGCGTCCGCATTCGGACCGATATCATTTTTTAAATGTAACAAGCCACCTCGTTACAGGAGCCAGTGTTAAAACTTTCAGATCGATGAAAATCCGTAAGAATGTCATGATCGGTGTCCTCTTCCAATCCTTGTCGATTAACCGCTTGAGTTAAGCCCCATGTTATTTTTTGCTGTTAATGTAGAGCCGATCCTAATTTGTACCTCTGCGAAAACTCCTTGCGCGCTTCGTCGCCCAGCATCTTATAAGCATCTTTTATGCTGTCTTGAGCGCTCAGCAGCAAAAGATCCTTCCCTTTAATCAACTTTTCTTTTTCATCATTTGTCGGGGCGCTGGCAATTGCGTCAATTTTCTCTTGAGCAGATGCCAGATCCTGTTTTGCAGAGGCAATCTTTTTGCCATAGGCTGAAAGCAATTCCTCATGAGCCTGGGCATTTTTTCCCGAGGCTTTAAGGGCGTCTATGCGTTTTTGAATTCCCAGAGAAGCTGCATCAGCATCCGATACAAGCTGGTTTTCCTTTGCTGCAATAAACTGCTTTTCTGCACGCGCAACCGTGTGTCTGCTCTTTATCCATTCAGCCTTTATTTTATCGGCGACGTTTTTGATATCCTGCTTTGTTGCGCTCTTATTAATCTCTGACTTGAAGGCATCAAACGCGATAATTTCGGCATCAAGCTCAGATGTCAGGGTTTTTCTTTCTGAATCGCTCAGAGTCGTCATGTTGCCTACCCTGGTTCTGAAAGGGCCAAGTTGCTTCAGGCGATTATTGACTTGAGTTAAAAGATAATTTTTCCCTCTGCCAACCATGGCCTCCACATTGCCGAGACCGCCTTTTTCTTCAGCGAAAGACTTTCCTACCGTGAAGCTGTCTTTTTTTGCGGTTTGTTGACCTTCCGCAGCCGGTTTTCCTTCCTGTCCTGCCAGTGTCTTTGCAATCTGCATGCTTTTGTCGAGGACACTGTCTACGGATGAGGATGCAAAGATTGCTGAAACAAAAATAGTGATTACAAGTAATGCTGTTGCGAAATATTTCATAAAAATGCCTTAAATTTCTAAATCAAGATCGAATATCGTCGATACTTTTTGAGCTGACGGTGTTCTGTTTCGCCTTTTTTTCAGGATGGTGGCTGTGGGAGCGGCTTTGGAGCCGTCCCACAGTCATCCGTGCAGCGAACTACGATTTTAATAGTGCGTTTTCTGAGTTATTGCCCCCTGCCCGTTAAGGTGCCGGTTGGGTTATTGCTGGCGTTACTCACTATTGATAACGTTCCTGTAAACAGCTGGGCGGCAGTCGGCCTGAAGGTGGCGATAAGCGTGCAGGAACTGCCCGGAAGAACGCGTGAGGCACAGGTGTTCAGACTGCTGATCCCGAACGGTGCAGTCGCGCTCGCAGAGGTGATGGAGAGCGGGGCAGTGCCCGTGTTTCTCACCAGAACAGGCGCATTGACAGTAGTACCCACCGGTACAGCCAGACCAGCAAAGAATCTCGTGTCGGCGATAGTGGCAGTCGTTGGCGGGATTATGCCGGTGCCGCTTGCCGTAACGCTGGAGGGTGACCCCGCCGCATTGTGCGCGATATTGATAGTGACTGTCTTGCTACCGACCGTAGTAGGCCTGAACCGCACGCTGATAGGGCAGGAATTGCCCGCTGCCACAGTCGTACAACCATTGGTTAACAAAAACTGTGTCGTATTACCCGTCATTGAAACATTGGATACGATGAGATTTTGCCCCCCGGTGTTGGAGACCGTGATGGTTTGAGCTGCCGAGGTAGTCCCGGTGGCTTGGTTCGGGAAAGTCAGCGAAGTAGACGATAGTGCGGCGATAGGACCGGCCGGAAGACCTGTGCCACTCACCGTGATGCTGGAGGGTGATCCCGCCGCGTTATGGGCAATGGAGACAGTAGCTGTCTTATTGCCGGCCGCAGTGGGCGCGAACTGCACATCGACTGTACAGGAATTGTTGGGCGTGACAGTCGCACAGTTGTTGTTAGTCAACAAGAACTGTGACGCATCGGCGCCCGCCAATGCGACTCCCGATACGATGAGGTTGGAAAGCCCCGTGTTGGTGACCGTGATGGTCTGAGCCGCCGATGTAGTACCGGCAACCTGATCCGGGAAGCCCAACACCGGTGAAGCAGGCGACACTTCGGCTACCGGAGCGGTTAGTTCCGCTATGGAGATTGGAGCGGCGCGGACATCACAGGTGTTTTTAAGGGCGCCGGGAACATCGCAGAAGCTGAGCTGCTCGATATTCCACAGAATATCGGTGCCGTCATTGACGCCGCCTCCACCGCCGCCAGCGGCAGTATTATCACGTACACTCACGCTGCCATCGGCATTAGCGGTGACAGTGTAATTGACTGCCGGCCCTGAGAATAACGCCGTGTCGCAGTTGAGCGGTGTTGCAGCGCCGCAGTCAGGTGCGGGAACGGCGGGAGTCAGGATCTCACGAACAGCCACGATCTGGCCTGGATCGACAAGACCGGCGAATACCGCTTGTTGCAAGGTCATATTGGTAGTGCCGGAGCCAAAGCTTCCTGTAACGGCCTTATTCTCCATGAGGTCGGTGCTGCCGATCTCGGCACCCGTGCCGTCCGGGTTAGCACGAATGCTGAGCCGGACGTTCAGGTAACGGTCACCATCGAGGATGTCATTGGCGCCGCGTCCCTCGAGCTGGTCACTGCCCTCTCCGCCAAGGAGGATATTGCCCTCACCCCAGACAAAGTCACCGGTTAACAGACAAAAGTTGGTTACGGAATTGGCAATGACCGAAGCCAATGGCGTAGCCGTGCCCGCAGCCAGCGGTGGAACCAGAGCATCTAAGCCGGCAATGCGATCCAGACCGGCCTGGTCTAACGCATCACAGCCAATGAAGCCGCCACCGCCAACCTGGCTAGGGATAATGTCATCGCCACGCAGGGTATCGTTAAACTTCCAGCCGGACAGCGCTTCAACTTCATTGTACCGGTCGCGAGTTTCGTTTACGGGCGGCGTATTGAGAATCAGCAGAGCCAAATCAGCATTTTGAGGCTGCGGATCCCCCACACCAATAACCCAGTCATAGCCAGCGGCTCCGGCATTCTTCTCGACACCGGGACCAGCCACGCCAATGTCGTCACCGCCTTCCATGTCATAGTCGTCGTCGCCGCCCTGACCGATCAGAATGTCATGCCCGGGCAGGTTGTGGTCATCGAAAAACAGAGTGGAACTGTCGCCGATCAGGAGGTCAGGCTGGTCGCCGCCCTCTTCCCAGTCGTCGCCGCTGTCGCCGAAGACGGCATCGGTACCCTGTCCAGCAATAGAGAAGTCATCGCCTGGGCCGGCAAAGGTTTCATTGATATTGCCGCCGCCGTTGGTGAAGTCCTTGCCATCGCCGCTCATAATGATGTCGTCGCCTATGCCGCCGTCGATGGCATCATTGCCTGGGCCGCCTTTGAGGATGTCAGCGCCGCCGAAGTCAGTGATGATGTCATTGCCTTCGCCGCCGAGAACAACGTCGTCTCCGCCGCCGCCTTCGATTCTGTCATTGCCAAGGCCGCCCCAGAAAGTGTCGTTGTCGTTGCCGCCGTAGAAGTCATCGGCAAAATCAGTGCCGTTGTAAACACTTTGGCCGTTGATACCCGCCGGATCGACACTGTTGACTGAGCGGTATCGTATCGTGCCGTCAGGTTCTCGCAGCAACAGCAGGTTTTCGTTACATTCCGAGGCCGGATCATCGTTGACCGAGCCTGGGCCGGTAATAGCACTGCCCGCAGCCGCAGGGAAAGTAAGGTTGCCACGCTCAAACTTGCAGTCGGCTGTCGCGAACGGATCAGCCTTCAGGGTGTGCGCTGGGGTATTGCGCATTATCATCTCAGCGAATGAATTGCCCTCGAGCTGCGTCCTCAGATTCATGCCCGGCGTGCGAGCCAGATAGTAGAAGCGGTCGCCGTTCTGGAGATCGGTAAGTTGCTTCTCGAACACATAGTTGAAAGTAGGACCCAGCAGGCCGCCAAACAGGTTAGTGTTCTCGGCAAGACCGCCCACCCAGAGGTCGATGTCATCAACCCCGGTTTTAGATACGCCATTCGCATCATTTGCCCAGCCCCCCGTGCTGAACATGAAGTCGGCACTGTCATCGGGAGGAAAGATATTGTCGGCGCTTTCATCTACAGGCGTATTAGGGTCGTCAACCAGGATGCCGTCCGGTCCTGGCAAGACTGTGCCGTTGACGATCCGGTCAGCGGCGGTACGTTTACCGTCTAAAGTCGTTGCAGCAACAATGGCTGGATGTCTGCCATAAGCTGCAACAAAGTTGAGTAACGACGCATGGTGCTTAAGCACCTGGTCGAAGTCAATCCAGTTTGCATAAGGCGCCAACTGACCATCGTTTGTTGTCGCGAAAATTTGCTTGCGAACGTTGTTCAGAGAAGGAATACCCTCACTACGGGCACGCGCCATGTTAATGCTGGGCAGATCGAGAGGCAGCCCCAGCAGGTGGCTACGCATCGTTTCAGAGACGAATTCGTCTATCTCGTTACCGGTCTGATCCGATAAGCCCATGAGAATGGCGCCGGCCGCATCCCTGGAGTTGAGCCTGACGCCGTTGCCGCCGTCATTGTAGACTGCCGGGTTAAGGAATCCGTCGAACAGTGGTATGTCATTGTGCAACGGCGCTCCAAGCGCCACAGATTCAGACGAATTTAAGCGCGGGATCGTATCGGTCAGCATCGAGTGGCCAAAACGGTAGACCGCATGGGCAAACTCAGCCGTGATTGCCGGATTGAGGTCCGTCTGGTTGAAAGCAAAAGGTTCGAAAGGGTTGATGGCCGGCTGGACCTTGCGCGCAAACTCCTCGAACACCAAATGCTGATATTCCATCTCAGTGACGAAACGGGCGGCCTGGAACAGACGCTCTTCATAGGTAAAGGTCTTGTCTGGTCCCGGGGTGAGATTGACGTTCTTGAAATCCGCCAACAGCTCGGCGTTCTCGGGCCGGGTCAGCACGCCATCAGTCGGGTTGCTGTAATAGTCGACCAAGCGATTGTGTTCGGAGTGGAAGACCTGATGGACCGCGGTCAGCGCAATGTTCTCGTTGCAGCGTCCATCGCCGCAGATGAAGTGCAGATCAAGCAGTTCATCATCGTACTCGCCGGTCGCGACCGGATCGAGGCTGCCGCCCGCCGTGTCATCGGCATCAGGTGTCTTGGGAGCAGTGACAGTTCCCGGATCCGCACTGTGCGCAATATCATTCAGGAATGCCGTTTTGATACGTTCCACATTAGACGGCGCGGCAACCGGAGCGCTCAGGTTGCCCTCGACGAGGCCGGTAGCCGTCACATACTGAGGAAGACCGTTCGGGCCGGGCAGGAAGTTGCCGTACTGATCGGCCGCTATCATTGGGATGTCGCTGACGTCCGCATTGACAAGCTGAAGGCCAAGCTTAGTTGCCACCTGCTCCTTAATCATCGCCCAAGTGGGCAAACCGCCATCGGCTTGCTCGAAGAACCTGCCGGTCGCAACTGGCTTGCCCTCAGCATTGAAAACATACTCGCGGGTGAAGACCTGGTGCGACGAATGTGAAGTGTAGGTCTGGCTTTGATCTACGAACGGGGTGTCAGTGTTCGGGGCATTACGAAAGCCGTCAGGACCTTGTATGATAGTGCCGCGGGTCATGACCATGAATCGCTGTTGAGCCGGAAGGTCATCACCGTTACCGAAAATGTGGTCCGGCCCGGCGACCAGTGGATCGTCCTCCTTCAACGGAACGAAAACCTGTCCATTGCCGCCATTGGTGATCTTATCGAGACCATGGTCGAAAAATTGGCCGAAGATTGTAAACAACGAGTTGAATGGCGGCGAAAGACCGACATCAGTGGTAACGTTCGGGATGAACAGGGTTTGATGCGCTGGCACACATCCTGCAGGAAGCCCGTCGGTGCCACCTGGCGTTGTCGGCTCCGTCGTGCATGGGAAAACCCCTTCATTGCCCTGGGTTCTAATGGGGAAACCAGCCACATTGACGGCAGCCGGATTGGTTGAAGTTTGGTCAACGATCAGGTTGCTGATCACACGGGGCGAGGAGTCGAAAACAGAACCGCTGGTCTGGTTGTAGTTTGTGTTACTCCCGGCTCCTGGGAAACCTTGCGGGATCTTATCCGCAGGCTTATTAAAATTGGGCGTGGTCAGGCGCGGGAACGGCTGGTCTGCGGCGCCGAATTTCTCTTGGCCGGCTTGTAGGTTGTTGCAAGTCCCGTCTACCGTTCGGAGTCCGAGGGAAAGGAGCGGGCTGCCGATCTGGTTAGGGCCGTTGCCGAGAAGCGCTCCGCAGGGACCTGTTGCCGGTGTGGTATTCGCTGCGTGATATTCAGAGATCTTAATCTGTTGAAGGATATAGGCCAGATCGGACGCGGTGACAGTGAAGCCGGAACCGACCTGTGCGGGATCTACCGCGGCAAACGACGGCGCTACGCCGATATTCGGCATGACCATGAGCAATGACATCAATGCGGCTAAAGGTTTCTTGCCTTTTGGAGCAAGTCTGTGTCGAGTTCTAATTAACATTTTTCATTCCCCATATTGATGGATGGACTTGCCATCTGGAGGAATCCTTTGGCGTAAGACCAGGCCTTCGGAGGGGTTCCACATATGTTCTCGCTGGCCAGAAGCCGCCTGGCAACAGCATCACAATTACGCTAAATACAGATGTCATAACTACATACTCCTTAACCAAGATTATTTCAGGTTCAATCACCCTTCTGCTTTAGCTGAAGGATGTTTTATTCTTGACTACGGCAGTAGGTTATATTTAGCGTCAATCCCATACACTACAGTCAACACTGTATTTCAATGTAAGGAAATCCTGTATTTATGAGCTAGGGTATGAGCAAGGATGTAATCCGGACGAGATATCTTTATGGATGCGCCGGTTTTGTAGTTTCGTGAAAAGCAGGCGCAACATGGAGAGTTGCTTGATGAGATTATCAGCTGATGTTGCGCATAGACCATTTTTATCCTGTCTGCCGCACTTTTCATTCAACTCGCAGCACATCGTTGCCTGAATAGTGATGCGCGCGCATGTAGTGCGAGTTTACTTGTGCCCCTTATGGGTATTCGCACTACAGAGACCGGTACACGGGCGCTTGCCCGGGTCGAACCTTCTTTAAGGGACACAAGTGAATTCGATCCTAATAGTTGCTTCAACTTTGTTAAACCCATCGCAATTCGGCTGATGCGTAACATCAATTATCAGACCGGGCAATCGGTATTGGAAAAGTCAATAATCCAAGCTCCAGGAAAAAAATTCGCCACGATGTAATCAGTTAGATTTACCCATTGACTGACTTCGTCCAAAACAGCTGAATCGGAGGTAATTGCAATTTGACCGGAACGGATGATGAATTGATCAGGATTGTCCATTAAAGCAGCCTGCCAGTTCTGGCCCTGAGCTTCAGCGATTTCGCGCACCATGACCGCCAAGCGGCCGCTATTGGAAACAGGTCTGTCGAAAACCCATAGGATGTTTTCCGGCCCGAAAAACTCAAGCGACTGACCGATAAGCACTATGGCATTGCCGGTTTCATGGACCTGCCGGTAAGTGCCGTGGATGCTGGCTATATCGCGGATGCAGCCATCCCGGCAACGCAGCGCTACGCCGCCGGCCATGATTGTTTCGATTGTAATGACCAGATTGAGCCCATCGATAACCAGTTGCCGCTCTTTGATGGCCTCAATCGGCAGGCATTTCGCTGCTCTCATCGCCCTGCTTTCATCCGAGCAGGCTGCTCTGGAAATAGCCAGGCGTTGGCGTTTAGGCAACTGGTAATGGTCGCCTACCAGCTTGATGGCGGAATGCCGGGCATAGCCGCGATTGAGTAGCCAGTCAAGGTCATAGGCGGCCTTGCGCAAGTGCAGCAAATTCTCATCGTTGAATAACTCTTTATCGCCGAGGTGCGCGCTTCGGTGCCTTTGTCCATGCGTATTCATATTTTGCTGCCCGGCCTATTGAAATTATATGCCCGGCCTTGACTCCATGTGCTCCTGCCTGCCGGCGATCAGCATGCGCGCCAGTCTGCGCAAACCTTCCGAGGAAATCTCCAGGCCGAAAGGCGCGCCGAGATTCTCAAGCTCATACATGACGTCGGTCGCGGCTATGAATGTCAGATATTGCATGCCTTGTATGCCGGGCACTTCCTTGGCGACGGTTTTCAGGACAGGCGCCAGACGCTCCCAAGTGTCGGTAAAGAATACGCGGACAGGATCGGCGCCGTTCGCGCTCTGCCCTTTCAAGCCGGCCTGGAAGGCGGCTCGCGAATCCAGCAGAATTTGCATCAAGGTTTCACGCACCTCCTGCGACTGGGTGTCATCGGATGCCTTTTTGACGGCCGATGACAAAAACTCATCCCATTGCTGCCAGGTGGCCGCCCATTGCTGTTGCTCCGCTTCGCTGAAGGCCGGCGCCGGGCCTTGCTTGAACGCGGCCATTTGAGCCGGCGCATCGAAGGCGAGATTGACGTTAATGCCGTTATCTTGCGCCTGAACGTTGTTGAATCTCAGCGTATTCACTATCTCCTGAAATTGAGTGGCGTTCTCTCTTGGCAAAAACTTGGCCAAAGTTTGCTGAATATCGACGCGGGATTCATTCAGATCCACTTTCACGGCAGCAAGCCTGGGTTCGACGACGCGGGTAATCAGATCCTGCAATTTATCGATAGTCAACTGACGGCCTTGACTATCGTAAGCGTTGGCGCGCGTCACAGGAAAGGTCACGACAGACTGTTCGGCATTCAAGGTCGGCTGCTGAAAAGTCTCCAATACGCCCGCCCAGTCCAGCATGGGTACGCATTGACCGCCAAACCCGGTCCCGAACCGGGCCTGGACTTCATTTAACAGCCGGACCTGACCGTTTTGTCCGCTGACCTGTGGATTGGAAAACTTTAAATAACTGCATCCCTGCTTGTCGTTCCAGAGTTGGGCAGTATGGCCAGCGCCTTTGTAGAGCTGTGTAACCAGCGCTTTCTCAATCATACTGTAATCAATCTGCAGCGGAACGGTGATTTGATTCGCCCAGCCGCTGTTTGAAAAAAGCGCAGAGAGGCTGAGCATCGTTATTGGAAAATATTTTTTCATGCGTTTTCTCCGGAAAATCAATGGACGGCCATCGGGCCGCCCTACTACGCTTGTAGCTTTATCTCGTTTTCTTGGTCTCTTCTTCCTGCTTGGCCGTAACATCGGCTGTTACAGGCTCAGAAATATCCTCCTCAATGGCCGGATGCTTGGGGCGGGTAAATTGGCGGCCTATGAACAAATCATTACCGACCACCAGCACGTCACGCAGCCAATCGGCGGAAGCCTGGCAGCCAGCCGAATAAGGCGGCTCCTTGCAGAGATCCACTTTCCCGTCGTGCGCAAGGTTGAAATGCAGGCCGGGCAATGGCCGCACCCGCATATCCGGCATGGAGTCGGTATAATCCATGATGGTCGGCTCGTTGAAATTCAGCAGGTTCAGTACGAACTTGGGCACCTGATAAAGCGGCATGCTGCCGAATTTAACCGGCCCGCGTTTGCCGTCGATGATCAGCATCGGCGTGCTGACATAAAACCTGAACATATCGGGCGTAAAGTCGCTGCGATTGGCCGCCAGCACGCCTGAATCGACATAGCCGGCAAAATTCTCGCCCAGAAAAGGCAAGTGATCGCCAAACAATACAATAATGCCGTCCGGATCGCGTTTGCGCATTTCGTCAATAAAACCCATCATTTCCCTGGATTTGTAATAGACCGTATTGCCATAGCTCGATACTTCCTCTACAGGCGAAGGCGATGATACTTTATTGGGCCTGTTTTCGCTTAAAGGGTAATTCCAATGCCCAAAATAAGTCACGATGTAATCCAGAATCGGCTGCTTCGCATCCAGAGACGGCTGGATTTTTTCCATGACCTGGCGGTACAGCGATACATCGGACAGGAACTCGCGGTTCATATCGTCCAGGACGAAATCCTGTATCGAATAATAAGTCTGGAAACCGATGCGCCGATAAGCGTTCACGCGATTCCAGAATACCGGCACGTTGGGATGGGACGCTATCGTTTTATAGCCGTTTTCGGCAAGGATATGCGGCAGGCAAGGCACATCGTTCAGCAACTGGCGCTCGAATTTGACGTTATCCTTGACGACCGGAAACCCGCACAGGACTTCAAACTCCGAATTGGCGGTAAAGCCGCCGAATACCGGCGATAGCGCATGTGAATAGCCCGCGCTTTTCCAAAGCTTGCGAAATTCCGGCGACAGCGGATTCTGCTTGTATTTCGCTTTCTTCAGTTCATTCGGGTCCCAGAAAGACTCCAGCAGGACGAGATGCACATTGCGCGGCGTAAACGACTGGGTATCGGCGACTTTTTTCGGCGCTGCCGTCCGCAGTTTTTCGGCGGACTCCAAAGCTCTATCCAGATCAGGCACCACATCGGCCTCGACAATGCGGCGCGCGCTCTCCTGAATGGTATAAACCGTAGCGCCGTGCCAGACATAATTGGAACGCTGATCCCAGACCGAATTGCCGAAGAATTTATCGAGAGGATCGACAATCAGCTTGGGCTCATAGGTCATGGTAATGCCGAAAAGAAACACGACCAGGCTGGCGATATAAGAACTCCAGTGCCGCATGGTAAAGTTATACAGCAATAAACCGGCGATGGCGGCCAGCGGCACGGCTGCGGCAAAGAACCGCCAGCCTTCGAGGATCAGCAGCAGGGAATGCAGCGCATAAATGTCATCCGGCATGATCGGGCCGCCAAAAAAAGATATCTTTATGGCGTTGCCGACATAGAGTATGCCCATCACCAGGGCTTGTATCACCAGGAAGATCCATAGGCGTCTTGAAAAGGTGAAGAGTATGTAACCGATAATGACTTGCAGCAGGTAATCGTAAGGTATGGCTTTAAAGTGGAACTCTACATCGAACTTAAAGACGCTGATCAGATAATACAGCGCATAAAACACCGTCGTGGAAATAACGGGTAAAAATTTTAATAACATAGTGATTAAAAAGTAGGATTTCTGGAAAGAGTCAAATAGATTGCTGATTGGTCTCAGCCTATTATAACCATCCTTACTGCACGCTGAATCATCTTCATCTAATTTTCATTATTGCCGGCGTCTCTTTATCCGTCATAGAATGCCCGTTTCTTATACTTTAAATTTTGGGGGTTTCAATGTCAGATACAATTTGGTTCAGAACCGGTGAAGCGACGGTATTTTCCAGCGAAGGTCAAGGCACGGACGCGATGCCTGAGATCCTGATTGGCGATGTCAAAGGGCCGGCAGGCCAGGCGTTTGCCAATCTGATGGGACAGACCGAAGGCCATACGCGCATGTTTGCCATTCGCGCCTGCAATCAGCAGGTGCGCCCTGCCACCATCATGGTGCCTAAAGTCACTATCAAATCCAGCGCTTATGTGAATCTGTTCGGCGGCCCTGTGCAGTCCGCGGTGGCTGACGCAGTGCTGGACAGCGTGATTGAAGGCGTTATTCCGGCTGATAAAGCCAATGATTTGTGCATTATCGCGATGCTCTGGATCGCCCCTGAATGCGCGGCGGACCCGGATGTGGATCGCAAGGATTTATACCGCACCAACTATGAAGCCATGAAGTTGGCTATTTCGCGCGCCATGAGCAATTCGCCCAGCATTGAGGAATTAATTGCCAACCGCAATAAAATTGTTCACGAGATGTACGATCCTGAAACTGGCGAGTCTCAGTGGTAATTTTGGATTGATGGACTTGGCTCCCATTCTGCTGCGCGGGATGGGAGCCATCTTTATCCGTTAGGCAGAATCGATTCCATACCCTCAAATTCGGCAGTCGGATGATGCTTAAGAATGTTTTGTTTAATATCCGCTAGGCAGGATCGGTTCCATACCCTCAAATTCGGCAGTCGGATGATGCTTGAGAACTTTTTGCTTAATATCCTCTATCCGTTCGCGGGGGATATCGATTAGAACGAGCAATTCACCTTTTTCAATGGCATCTTCAAACTGTTTCAGCTTGGTATTTCCGACATTCATGCCCATCAGGCCGCCTCCCAGCGAACCAATGGTTGCGCCAGCCATGATGGCGCCCAGTATGGCGCCTCCTGCGATCACAAATCCGGAGAAAGCCAAACCCGCCAGACCGGCTAATAATCCACCGGTGCCGCCCAAGAGAGCGCCTCGTTCCAAAGCCGGAATAAAATCCGTTTTCTGCAATAGGGAGGCTTCAGGCATATCCTGTAGCGGCGTATCCCGTTTGGCGAGTACATGGATATGCCGTTCTTCTATACCTTCAGCACGCAGTTCGTCGACAATTTTATGGGTCGTTTCAATATCAGGAACTAAAAAGTATATTGTTCTCATGATGCTTCCAACTCAAGTCAGATTAAACAATCCGGATTTCTGCTTTAACGACAATAAAACTGGAACTAAAATCCGTTATTTTATTATGATGAAAAGACGATTTTTATCAATTAGTGCGACTACTTAAGCTATCTTTGTGCATTCTCTGGAAAATTCTCCCGCCGAAAATGCAGAATACGGCAATGTGTCACTCAAGCTGCTTGCAGGTTCATGTTATACTTAGCAGTTAATGTCTCAGCTTGATCGCCAATTACCCGCTTAAAACAGTTGGACCATGAGTAGAATTGAACTTGATGCCTGCGCCGAATGCGATTTGTTATTGAATCCGGCCCAGCCAGCCATGGGCGACAAAGCGCAATGCCCCCGTTGCGGTTACTTGCTCCAGCGCCCGCGCAAACAAAGCATCGAGCGCACCTTCGCACTGTCGATCGCCGGACTGATACTGATTTTTCCAGCCAATCTATTGCCGCTGGTCGGCATAAAAGTGCTGGGCAACACGCGAGACGGTACGTTATGGTCCGGCGTGGCAACGCTATACCAGGAAGACATGTGGGCTGTCGCCATACTGGTGTTCTTATCCAGCATACTGTTCCCCTTGGTTAATATTGTGCTGTCTCTGCTGGTGAGCGGCCATCTTTATTTCCGGAAACCGAACCGGTTGCTGCCGCGCTGGATGCGATGGCTGCAACACATTGAAGAATGGGCCATGCTGGAGGTTTACACGCTGGGCATTATTGTCGCCTGCGTCAAGCTGGCATCGATGGCTGAGCTCAGATTCGGCTTCGGCCTGTATGCATTTGTCACTTTATTGATCGTTAACGCCATGCTGGCCAGCAGCCTGGATCAATACCTGTTCTGGCGCCGTATAGAACAGCTGCGCCCTAAGCATTCCCCATGAAAAAAGAAGTAAGCGCACTGGCGCAAGGCCTTATCCGCTGCCATGACTGCGGCTGTTTGACAAACATCTCGGCGGCTGGCCGGCCTTCGCATTGCCGGCTTTGCGGCAGCTCTCTGCATGCGCGCCTGCCGAACAGCCTGCAGCGCACCTGGGCGCTGTTGATCAGCGCATTTCTGCTTTACATTCCGGCCAATCTTTACCCGATCATGACCGTTACCCAATTGACTGCCGGCGAACCGCACACGATTATCGGCGGCATTATCGAACTGATCAAAGGCGGCATGATGCCCATCGCCATGCTGGTCCTGGTCGCCAGCATTCTGGTGCCGCTGCTGAAACTGCTTGGCATCGCCTTGCTGCTGCTGTGTGCGCATTACCGCTGGCAGGTCGACGCCCATAAATGGACAGTCATGTATCGCATTATCGCCTTTGTCGGCCGCTGGTCCATGCTCGATATTTTCATGATTTCCATCCTCGTTTCTCTGGTCGATATGGGCGGCATTGCCCGTGTTATTGCGGGGCCTGCGGCCACGGCATTCGCGGCCGTCGTGGTGCTTACGATGCTTGCGGCCAAAAGTTTCGATCCACGCCTCATCTGGGACAACCAACATTAAGTATGAACAGCTTTAACGATTCTTACGACGCCACAGACGTAGCGCTCAACAAAAAATCCGAACTACCGCTGGTATGGTTCCTGCCGCTTATCGCGTTGCTGGTCAGCGGCTGGCTGATCTATAAATCGCATATGGAAAAAGGGCCGGTTATCACGATCACTTTCCCTACGGCGGAAGGACTGGAAGTCGATAAAACCAAAATACGCTATCTTGATGTCGAGGTCGGCAAAGTAACAGCTATTTCGATCAATGACGACAACAAAACCATTCGCGTGACGGCGCAGATGAACAGCACAGCCGCCGGCTATCTGAAGGAAAACACCAGTTTCTGGGTAGTAAGACCTCAGGTCGGCCTAGGCGGCATCTCGGGATTGGGCACGTTGCTGTCCGGGCCTTATATCGGCATGAACCCCGGCAATGGCCGCAAACAGGAGCATTTTACCGGACTCGTCACGCCGCCCTTGCTGAAAACCCATGTCGACGGCAAACAGTTCATACTGGAAACCAGCAATCTGGGCTCGATGCGCCCCGGCACGCCGATCAATTTTCACGGCATTATCGTCGGCGAAGTGCTCAGCCATGAGCTGTCCGCCGAGGCCAATGCCATACGCTTAACCGTATTCATCAATTCCCCTTACGACCAGTTTGTCAGAAAAAACACGCGTTTCTGGATAGACAGCGGCGTCGACTTATCGGCCGGCGCCGACGGCTTTAAAGTCAGAACCGGACCTTTGATCTCCCTGTTGAGCGGCGGCATCGCTTTCCGGGCATCGGCTCAGGATAAGACCACTGACATCCAGCCTGAAAACACGCTGTTTCAGCTGTATGATACCTATGAGCAGTCAACCCAGACTGTCTACAAAAATACGCTGAAATATGTCATGTATTTCAAGGGCTCGCTGCGCGGTCTGACGGAAGGCGCGCCGGTGCAGTTGCGCGGCATCCCGATCGGCAAGGTCACCGGCATCAATCTGGAAGTCGACAAAAAAACCATGGAAATACGCGTGCCGGTCATCGTGGAACTGGAACCCGAACGTATCAAGGAAGTGAACAGTCAGCCGGGGGTCAGCGACGAGGACATGATGGCAAGACTGATCAGAAAAGGCTTGCGCGCGCAATTGCAAACGGGCAGCCTGCTGACCGGCCAACTCCTTGTCGACCTGGATTTTTATCCGGACAGCAAAATTGTCCTGAGCGACAACACGACGCCTCACCCCCAGTTCCCGACAACGGCCAGTTCCATGGATCAATTTACGCAGTCGGCCAATATCATCATGAATAAAGTGGCCAAATTGCCGCTGGACAAATTGACCCAGGATATCGACACGACGCTGATATCGCTGCAGGGCACATCGAAAGCGGCAACCGACATGCTCAAGTCGGCCAAAGGCACGCTAGGCAACGCTGACCATACCATTACCTCGGCCCAGCAGGTGCTAAACACCTTTGAACCTGGCTCCACGGCGCGGTACGAACTGGAACAACTGCTTCGCGAGCTTTCGCAGGCGGCCAGTTCGGTCAGGCAGCTGTCCGATTTTCTGGAACAGCATCCGGATTCATTAATTCGCGGCAAGAAAGAGGAATAAATGCCCATGAAAATTTCACACTGGCTATTGATCGGCAGTCTGTTGTTGCTGTCGGCCTGTGCCTCGACGCCACCGACCCGTTTTTATGTACTGGACCCCTTCGGCAAGCCGCCTGCATCAGCGACAGGCATGGAAAAACAACGCCTGATCGGCGTAGGCCCCGTCTCTATTCCGGCGCTGATCGAACGTCAAAAGATAGTGACCCGAAAGGCGGACAACAATATAGAAATCGCCGAATTTCACCAATGGGCTTCGCCGTTAAAAGAGAATATCACTCAGGTATTGACGCGCGACCTTGCGCTGCTGATGCCTGACGATGTTGTCCGGTCCTATCCTTGGGGCGCATTCGGCTCAGTGGATTACCGCATTATCGTGGATGTCGTCCGGTTCGACACGCATCCCGGCCGTTCCGCCAATCTGGAAGCCGGCTGGGCCATCATGAATGAGAAAAATCACCAAATACTGACTCACGGCCATTCCAGAATTGAACAGCCGCTTTCCGATACATCATATACAGGCACCGTCAATGCGTTGAGCGCTCTGCTCGGTGAATTCAGCCGGGAATTATCGCTGACGCTGGCCAAGATAAAATAGATCACCTTCACCCCCAGGCATGCTCCTTAAGACGGCCTGATGTATCGGAGCAATATTTCCAATAGGCTTTGCCGGAATCGGATGCGTCGTTTTCTTATATAAGGCCTGTATGCGCCTGACGTAATTCCGGGTTTCTTCATAAGGCGGCACGCCCTGATAGCGCTCGACCGCCTCTTCGCCCGCGTTATAGGCAGCCAGCACCAGTTCGACATTGCCGGAGAAATGATGGATCAGCCAGCTCAAATAAGCCGTGCCGCCGGTAATATTCTGAACCGGATTCCATACATCCCTGACGCCAAAGCGTTCAGCAGTAGCCGGGATCAATTGCATCAGTCCCTGCGCATTTTTACTGGACAGAGCCTTTTGATTGAACGCCGATTCAGTCTGGATGACGGCCAGCACCAGATTGGGATCGATGCCATAGACAGGCGCAATTTTATTAACCCAGGACTCGACAAATTTTCGGCCGGGACTGTCAATAAAAGCTGAAGGTGTGAATTTCGGCTCTGGGTTACAGACTGAGTTATAAAAGGCTTCAGCATCCTGATAGTCTTTTACCATGCGGCGGGAATAGGCATCGCCCATATCAGCGGCCCTGCGGTAATACTTGAAGGCTTTCCTGCAATCCTGTTGAACGCCGCGGCCTTGTTCGTAAGAGACGGCCAGTTTACGCACACTTGCCGACATCCGATCAGCTTCGGCCGCATGCCCCCATACACTAGGAAAGGTTAAAAGTCCGACAATCAATACCTTGTTCCTGCTCATACCACTCTCCACACTCTGTTGCACGAGATTGATCTGGGGCATATGGCATGCCAGACCGGTGTGTCCTGTTTTTTATACTATTGAGTATAAGTACATAAAAAATCGCTGACTGAATAATTGCAAAAACTTGTTGATACTTAACTTGATGTTATTTATTAATAATTTAATGATTTATATATTTTTAATAAGTCGCACAGCAAAAATTATTTAACCCATTTCTGCCGAAGCTTTGGCCTGTTCAAGGCCAGCCACTGGATGGCGAGGATGGGAATGGCGGATTCAATCAGACGGTCTTCCAGCATCTGATAGACCTCATCAAAATGCACGGCGCGCACCATGATGTCCTCGTGCTCATGGTCCAGGCCATGAATGCCGCCGACATGGGTGCTGTCGACCTTGCCGCAGAACAGGCTAATCCATTCGGAAGAGCCGCCGGGAGTGGTATAAAATCCATTAATCAACATTAATTCCTGAATTTCACAGCCCGCTTCTTCCATTGACTCGCGATAAGCGACTTCCTCAGCCGTTTCGCCTTCCTCTATGGCACCGGCGACAATCTCCAGCATCCAGGCTTTCTCGGGCTGCAAAATCCCCCCTACTCTGAATTGCTCGATCAGCACGACTTTATCGGCATCGGGATCATATAACAAAACGGCTACGCAATTACCGCGCATAAACAGCTCACGGTCAATCGCCTCGCTCCAGTCGCCGGCGAACAGGGTATGCCTCAAACGGTACTTTTCCAGCCGGAAAAAGCCCTGGTAGCCGACTTTCCTGTCGATAATCTCAAATTGCTTTTTCATTATTTTTTGTATTCCACTCTGTAAATAACGCCCAGTTTATCGTCGCTGATCAGTATACTGCCGTCCGGCATTTCCAGCACATCCACCGGACGCCCCAACACTTTGCCCTGTTTAGTCAACCAGCCGCTGACAAAGGGCTGTTCTGTAACGGGCTTGCCCTGGCTGAATTTTATCAGGGCAACGCGATAGCCTACTGGCGCGCTGCGGTTCCAGGAACCGTGCTCGGCTACAAACAATTGATTTTTATACTCGGCCGGAAACTGTTTGCCCTGATAAAAACGCATGCCTATCGCAGCCATATGCGCTTTGATTTTCCAGACTGGTTTGGTGAATTCCTGACATTTTCTATCGCCGGCAAACTCGGGGTCCGGTATATCATCGCCATGACAATAGGGAAAGCCGAAATGCTCGCCTTTGACAGACCATTTGTTGAGCTCATCGGGCGGTATGTCATCGCCCATGTAGTCGCGGCCATTATCTGTAAAGTACAGCGTTTTCTTGACCGGCTCCCAATCGAAGCCGACAGTATTCCTGATGCCGCGAGCGATAATTTCAGCTCCGCTGCCATCAGGATTCAGCCGTCCCAAAGAGGCATACATTTCTTCTCGAGGGTTACAGATATTGCAGGGTGCGCCGACCGCCGTGTAAAGCTTGTTGTCCGGCCCAAAGCGCAGGTACTTCCAGCCGTGATGCTGATCCGAGGGCAGTTTATCGTAGATGGTGACCGGTCTGGGCGGATTGTCCAGGTGCTGGCTGATATTGTCGAAGCGGATAATGCGATTGACTTCGGCCACATAAAGCGCGCCATTTTTATAGGCTACGCCGTTGGGCATGTTCAATTCCCTGTCGATGACGTAACGTTTATCGGCGACGCCGTCGCGATTGCTATCCTGCACAGCATAAACGTAACCTTGCTGCATCGTACCGGCAAAAACGGTTCCATTGTCGCCTAGCGCCAGAGAGCGGGCATTGGGGACATCATCGGCAAAAATAGAGATACGAAAACCGGGCGGCACTTGCAGTTGTTTGATGACATCCTGATAACGTCCCGATTGTGGAAATACCAGGCCGGCATTAAACAGAAGCAGGCCGAACAACATTATTCTCTTAAAAAACATGATGATGCCCTCCATTATTAAATTAATATTTATATTTTCATTCCCCAACTCTATTGAATTAATTTATTCCGTCCCTATATCATTGGCAACCTCTCAATCTTCAAGGACTTTTTATCATGAAGCGTATTCTTCTTTTTCTGGCTACCAATATCGCGGTAATGCTGGTCATCAGCATTATCTTTAACCTTTTGGGCCTGGGCGGCGCTCTGCATGCGCGCGGCGTAAATCTGGATCTTAACTCCTTGCTGATCATTTCGGCAGTTTTCGGCATGACAGGTTCAATAATTTCTCTGCTCATGTCCAAGTGGACCGCCAAAAGCGCCATGGGCGTTCATGTGATTGAATATCCGCAAAACCAGACTGAACAATGGCTGGTCAACACCGTTGCCAAACAGGCCAAGCAAGCGGGCATCGGCATGCCTGAAGTCGGCATCTTTCAGGCTCACGAACCGAATGCATTCGCTACGGGCGCGAACAGAAACAGCGCGCTGGTCGCCGTCAGCACCGGCCTCCTGCAAAACATGAACGCCGACGAAGTCGAAGCGGTTGTCGGCCACGAAATCAGCCATGTCGCTAACGGCGATATGGTCACGATGGCATTGATGCAGGGTGTGGTCAACACGTTCGTTTACTTTTTCGCTACCGTGATCGGTCATGTGGTCGACCGCACGATCTTCCGTAACGAGGAAGGCGAAGGCTACGGTCCGGCTTATTACATCGTGCAGATGGTCGCGCAAATCGCGCTGGGCTTCCTGGCCACCATGCTGGTCATGTGGTTCTCGCGCTACAGAGAATTCAGGGCCGATGCGGGCGGCGCCAATCTGGCCGGCCGTCAAAAAATGATCAGCGCGTTACGGGCTTTACAACGCGGAGAACAGGAAGATCTGCCTGGCCAACTGGCCGCTTTCGGCATTAACGGCGGCGGCGTGCAAAAATTGTTCATGAGCCATCCTCCGTTGGAAGAGCGTATTGCAGCGCTGCAAAATCAACGCTGATTTTATTCACCCAAGCCGGACAGTACGCTGTCCGGCTTTCTTATAAGTTCCTGCCAAATTTTTCTATCGTCGCCAACCAATACCCCTTTTGGCTATAGCATAGTTTTGGAAATCCGATCGGCTTTCTTTAGCAAAGCAGGAATTCTGTATTCACCGTGCATGGATTTAATATGATCCTTCGCCTCAGTTAATGGTATTCCAACGCTGGTGATATAGAGCGGCTTTTTACTTGCTCCTCTATAGAGTTCACATTCCTGGGCATTTTGTTACCCAAACAAAGTGGTATTCAATTTGGTAAACCGTATGGCTGCCGTATCTATAGTCCATTGCCACCTCCTTGGCCAGATTATCGCAGCTAAAGCTGACCGGCTAAAGCCGG
>NZ_JAZHOC010000054.1:0-66929 GCF_036553575.1 Methylobacter sp. Wu1
CCCATTTATTTAGGCTTTTTTGAATTTGTGCATAACGCCAGAAAACGCGGTAAAGCGTTATTAAGTTCACTGTTGGAACTGATTATCAGCTAACTCCCCGGAATCCATTATGAGCCTTCCTTTTAACTCTATATGATAGGTAATTTCGGAGCTGTATCTCTTAAACAAGTCCTGGAGCCGTAATAGTTTTTCGCCATGAAACAAATAGGGCGAGAACCATGATCCCATATCCAACTGCGACAGCTCCGGCCAGCTCATGGCTTCGACATGGCCTGAGTGGCCATAGCGCTCCAACGACAAGTCATGGCATATCACCACTTCACCATCTGATGACAGTTGAACGTCAAGTTCGACATCCTCAACGCCCATCTCCATGGCCAATTTAAAAGCGGGCCATGTGTTTTCGGGCATATAGGCAGATGCGCCACGGTGAGCAATGATTCTGAACGGGCGTTTAACGATGATAGGCAACTGCATGGGCTTTCCCCTTTTTTAATGTACGATGGGATAGAGGCTCATTAGTCCGTTGCACGGCTGGCGTGCGTTGTCAAAATGGCTTCCTGTCCATTTTGACAACGTTATAAGCTGGAGACAAATCTGCATGAAGCAGATTTGGGCGGCCTAAAATTTAGGCGCGGGGTTGGAATTTGCTAAAAAGGCTTTTTAATTGCGTTGGGATTTTCTTGTTTTCCCCGCCAGTGCCGTTAGCCTGATTGTTCTGCTGCCTTGCGGCCAGCTCGGCCAGCGTTTCCTGTTCAGCCTGTTTTGTCTGAGCGGGCTGTGGCGCCTCTGTGGCGGATTTCAGAGTTCCGAACAGGTTTTTGACTTTTCCGGTTACACTATCGGCTCTTGCCTTAACGGCATCGGATGGCTGATGTTCCTTGCTAGGAGATTCAGGTTGAATATCGCTTCTGACATCCTCCATCAGGACGGGCTGGGGCTCCTCGGCGGATTTATTGGCCGGAGCTGTCTCGCCGGCCAGTTTTTCATCCAGCCTGGCTATCTGCTGCATAGCGTTTCCAAACATATGCTTGAATTTGCCGGTCAGTTTGGGCGCCGTTTTATCTTCCTGAGGCTGAGGCGCTTGTCGGGCAGGCTCGGCCTGAACGGTTTCTGTCTGGACAGCTTCTATATTGCTTTCAGCGAAAACGGGCTGGAACTCTTCAGTTGCTTTATCGATTGCGGCAGGCTCGCTGTCGGCTCTCTCGTCCAGTTTTGCTATTGTTTGCTTGGCGCCGCCAAATATGTGTTTGATTTTGTCGTTTACATTATTGATGTGATTTTCAGAGGGCGCCAAGGACAGTTGTTCGATCTCGACGGGTTCGGCAGGCGCTTCGGCCAAAGGCTCTTCAAATTCAACCGGAGCAGATTGCTGTTCTTCAATAACAGGCGGTTCAATTGGTTTGTCTTTTTGCAGTTGTGCAATCAGGATGTTTTGCGTAAATATTTTTTCTTCCAGCTGTAATTGCAGAGTTTTGGCATGTGCCCATTCGGCTGCTAGCCGCTCTAACTCAGCAAGGCGCGCCAGATTGGCCTGCTGGTCTTGTGCGGTGTCTGAGATTTGCTGTTGCAGTGAGGTATTTTGTTCTCTCAGTCCGGTGAGCTGTTGGGTTTGTGCATCCACCTGGGCTTGCAACGTTTCCAGCAGCGTTTCTTTTTCGGCCAGTTTGGCTGTTTCTGTCTGATAAGCCTGTTGCAGCTCGGTTTTGGTTTGCTGTTCGGCGCGCAAACGTTCGGTTAATTGCGCAATGACGGCGCTGTATTGTTGCCACAAGCCTTCTATCTCAAGCTCACCTTCGTTAGCTGAGGTCGGCCTGTCCAGATTAAAACTGATCGTTAAGGTCCGAAGGCCATCGGCTAACTTCACATTGTGTTCGGTAATGCGTTTTTCGAGATCCAATGCCCGTTGAGTTGCCTTATTGGCAACGTTCTCCGACTCTTCCATGCGTGCGGTATTGGCGCTTAGTTCCTCTTGCAGTTTTTGCGCCTGTTGCTGGGTGGCATCAATGCTATTTTGGGCTTCTTTTGCTTTGGCACGACTTCTTCTGTTTATAAAGGCAATGCGGATGCTATAAAACAGGGCCGTCAGCAACCAGACAGATGCCGCCAAAGCCGCGGCGTACACTGCATTATCAAGGGTAAATTGGTACCATTGGAAAAGCAGGTCCTGAATAATGGGTAAATAGGCTTGCATAGCTTGCATAGGAATGATCCTTGATCAAGATAATTAAAATAAGCAAATGATAACCGTAAAAGATAACCTTTACGGGAAATAAATGCCAGCCTGGTCTTAATGAATATTAAAAGAAAAACTGCGATAAAGTTATCGCTGTATTTTGAGCAGAGCGCCGTCAATATCAACCGGCTGATTGCAAGCGCCCGATAATATGCCTGATGGCAACGGGTGCTCGCTTCAATAGTGTGGCCGTGGCGGCTGGGCGCCGCCACGGCCTAGCGTAAAGCCTGGCTCGTCTGAGCTTTACAGAACGCCTTGTGCCAGCATGGCGTCGGCCACTTTTACGAAGCCCGCCACGTTAGCGCCGTCGACATAGCTGAAGCTGCCGTCTTCGCGCTCGCCGTACTGTACGCAGGCCTGGTGAATGCCCTGCATGATTTCCAGTAGACGACGGTCGACTTCTTCGCGGGTCCATGACAAACGCATGGCGTTCTGGCTCATTTCCAGACCGGAAGTGGCTACGCCGCCGGCATTGCTTGCTTTGCCCGGTGCATAGAGGACGTTGTTGGCTTCAAACATTTTGACTGCTTCGATAGTAGTCGGCATGTTGGCGCCTTCGGCTACGCATTTAACGCCGTTTTTGATCAGAGTGGCCGCATCCACGGCGTCCAGTTCGTTTTGTGTCGCGCAAGGCAGTGCCACATCAACAGGCACATTCCAAGGCTTAACGCCTTCGTGGAATTTGCTGCCTGTGCGTTTAGCGTAATCGCTGACGCGGCCATAGAGATGGTTTTTAACTTCCATCAGTTCGGCCAGTTTTTCAGATGTGAACCCTTCTTCGTCTACGATCGTACCGCTGGAGTCGGATACGGTGACGACTTTGGCGCCCAGCTCCATCGCTTTTTCCACAGCGTATTGAGCTACGTTGCCTGAGCCGGACACGCTGACGCGCATGCCTTCAAACGACATGCCTTTGCGCTTGAGCATTTCCTGAGCGAAATAGACAGTGCCGTAACCGGTCGCTTCAGGACGGATCAGAGAGCCGCCAAAGCTCAGCCCCTTGCCGGTGAGTACGCAGTCAGCCCGGTTGGTCAGCTTCTTGATCATGCCGGCAATAAATGCGACTTCGCGTCCGCCCACCCCGATATCGCCTGCTGGCACGTCGGTATCTGCGCCGACGTGACGGAACAGTTCAGATGCGAACGCCTGGCAGAAACGCATGACTTCGCCGGGACTTTTGCCTTTAGGATCGAAGTCGGAACCGCCTTTGCCGCCGCCCATAGGCAGCGTGGTCAGCGCATTCTTGAAGGTTTGTTCGAAAGCCAGGAATTTCAGAATCGACAGATTCACGGAAGGGTGGAAACGCAGACCGCCTTTGTACGGGCCGATAGCCATACTATGTTGAATGCGATAACCGCGGTTGACCTGGACGGAGCCATGATCATCAACCCAAGAGACACGGAACATGACAACACGCTCAGGCTCGACCAGACGATCCAGTAACCCATGTTCGGCGTATTTGGGGAAGCGCGCAATGTAGGGCCACAGGCTCTCCATTACTTCCGTTACGGCTTGCAGGAATTCAGGTTGGCCTGGGTTTTGCTGAGCCACGTGGCCCAGGAATTCTTCACAACTTTTATATTTCATTTAATCATTGCCTCAATTTTTTGGGCGTTTAAAAAACGCCTCTTTATTTGTGCATATTTTTTGCGCATAAAGCTCACCGATTTTACACGAATAATTTTCACGACGCTAAATGTTAAGTAAATATTCGGAAATTTTGAGCTGAGCGGTATTGCAAATCCATTGTGAAATTCACAGGGTGATCGGCGGCGGAATTTCTTGTCGTGGCGCAGCACAAAACGGCATGGAATCGGTCAAAAATTAACGTCAACGATTGCGCCAATTTTTTAGACATGATGCCCATTCAAGACCTGCTCAATCGCATACGCTGGGACAAAGCGTTCGGCCGTGCGGATTTCCGGATCGGTTATTACGACCGTATTCAACATAGCCTTGTGTTGAAGGCTCTGGTCGACATCAGGTTTCCCGAAGACAGTCACAATGTTTTTGAATGGAATGACAGTGAAGGTGAAACCCATACCATTCCGCTGCATCGCATCAAGGCGGTGTACCGGAACGGAGAGCTGATCTGGCGGAGAACTCATTGATGTCCTTGATAAGAATGTTTCATTTTGATGAGTGCAGCCATGAAGCCAGCTGAAAAAGCACATGATGTTTTTCAAACCGGTTACCGAACCTTGTTTGCAAGCGGTGAGCTGGAACATCGTGCCCGTATTGCCCGTCGGCATTTACAAGATTGAGATCTTTGCGCACGCTATTGCCATGTTGATCGACTCCAGACCATTCAAGGTGCGGTATGCCGGACTGGAGCGCGCGCCGTTGTTTACAATTACGGCTCTCATCATGGCGAAGAAGACGTATTGCGCGGCTGGAAAGGCTCAGGAGCGGCTTTTTTCAACGGCTGTAAGCTGCGCTGTGAGTTTTGCCAGAATTGGGACATCAGCCAGAAAGGAGCGGGTCGTGAAGTAAGCCGCCCCGTCAGCATGGCTGAGCATCAGGAAGCGCTTGCCATCGCCCGGCGCCTCGGTCGATTGTCCGGGTGATGGCAATGGCGATCGCTGAAAGCAGGCGTTTCAGGCGAAACGCCTGGCTGTTAAAAGCTATTGATCAAGGCTCATCGCATCTGGCCTTGCAGCATACTATGCACGCGTTCCCTATTGGCTACCACCGCATGATGCTGCATTTCAACTATTTGGCGAACATCGGCAGGCAGATCTTCCTGCAAGGCTTTTTCATACGCTTCCACGGCATATTGTTCACCGCGTTCGCATTCTTTCAGTATCGAGGCTTTATCGGCACCGGTTATTGCCGTTTTCAGGTTTACCCACATTCGATGAGCGGCACCCGAAAAACTGCCTTCGGTTTCCGGTTCGCCTCCTAGGCGGCGGACTTGGTTCTGCAGCATTTCGGCGCCTTTGGCGCATTGCTGCGACTTTTCAGTGAAAAAATTCAAAAGCTCAGGATCAGTGACATCCTCAGCGCAATCCTGGAATTCCCGTTCACCGTCCTTGGATACTTCGATCAGATCGTTGAGGACGGAAATTGTTTCTTCGTTAGTCATGGCGATACTCCTCAGAAATATTTCTCGACAGGGAGCGTTACCGTGTTTCAGGTTGAGAATATCCATCGATAACAGACAATTAGACTTAGTAGTCGTTTGGAAAGTTCATGCAAGCTGACTGCGAAGAGCGCAATGCCGGAGCTCTCATGGTCTCTGAGGCAAGGCAATGAAATTTTGTGATCGATCATAGGAGTTACGCATTGACGCTTGAATGAAATTGTGGGTTCAAATGTGCCATTGAAGGCATAAAGGTGCCGATGAAGGCGGCGATGACTTCATTGAATAGATCCCGCCTTAATCGATAACAATTATTGATCAGCTCCATAGCGCATAAGCGTTGTAATTGGGCATAACCACAAATAGCCGCAAACACATGGTTTTTGATGGCTGTCTTGCTGCGCACCTGAAAGTGCTCGATATTGCAGACCTGTTTAATGGCCCGGTGATATTGCTCAATTTGCCAATGCCGGTCATGGGCTTCGCTAAAATCCTGCAGGTCAAAGTCATGGAGTCGCTCTTCATGAGGCAGGTACACAATATAATGGCGCAGTTGGTCTTTTAACCGCGTCCGAAACAGTTTGACACTGCCAAAGTCCCGCAACCAAACGACCAGGCCGTCTTCGGGCACCTCTAATTGTTGAACTTGCTGCCATGAACCTTTTTCCACTGAAACCAGACGGTTGCTCTCCAGCGCAAACAGAAACCCCAGACCCTGGTTTTTTATCGTCTTGAGATTCTTGACGCAACTGTACCAGCTATCGCCCGTCACCAAATTGGGCTCAAGTCCCCAAGCTAACACCTCGGCCAGCATCTCCAGAAAATAATCATTTTTGGTTTTACCTTCGGCTTTATCGTAAACCCGGAAATTAACCGGTTGATGTTGCCCTTGAGGATCGGTGTAATACAGCGTAATCAGGTTAATGCCCTTAACCGTGCCGTGATGCTTGCCGGACCAGAAATAGCCGACTAACGCCATGTACTGACTATACGGTTTATCCAAGACACTATCGTCCACGCTTAAGGTTCCGCCTTTTAGATTCAGCATCGCCTTGCTCTCATTGAATAAATCCAAGGGCGTATAGGACTCCCTTTGCAAAAAACGGTTGACGCTATCGTGTGAAATCTTCATAACTTCGGCTAATCGACAACAACTCACGGCTTTCGGCTCGCTCAATAAAAATCCAATATACATCGGCAAGGTACAACGTGCCGTCGAGGGACGGCTTATTTTTCTTATCACGAGCTGACTTTCCGGTGGCGGAATGTTTTTAACCCGCCTATTCTATCCTGACATCATCTGTCAATGCGTAACTTCTAGATCATTCCAAACTTAAAGAACGGTTGAGCGGCGCAGTTTCCATTGGCTAGTAAAAAGTTGGGTCATTTCCAATCCTTTCAATATGAATTCCATATTGCTTGCTGGCGGGAATGAGAGAAGTTTCTAGCACCTCGTCCTATCCGTACAGCACGCAAATAATGTTAGGAAAATATCTTTCAACCGAACAAAATAAAAACGCCCCGTGCCTTTCTTTAGGCACGGGGCGTTCCGTCACATCTTAGTCTAAACGGAATGGTCTACATTATAAAGAGAGCGATACAGCCGAGCCGACAGTGGCAGACGCGCCTAATCGCAGATCTACATTCGGCAACAAGGCATCAACCGTTCCGACTACTGATCCAAGGACGCCGCCTACCGCGGTAAGAGTGCTGCCCACTAGCGAATCCAAATCTAAACATAAGACACCGCCAGCTGAAACATTGTCCATCTGAGTATCAGTCAAAGCTACAGGCTCGGCAGATGCCAAACCGGATACAGTTAAAAGGACACCCGCTGCCAGTACTTTCATTAATTCGTTTTTCATAACAATAATTTCTACTTTAGTATTATTAATATAATCCATCCTCAACCTATCAGGATGGCGCTTATTTGCTATAGTGCTTTCTAACTATGCGCAAAAACACTTGGCAAATTCTTGAAGGGATCGCCGTAGCTCCAGTGGATGCCGAAAGCGCCGTCGATCATTGATATATCTATGTTTGGATCTGATCATGTCCATTTTAGCTATGGCGCATCCAACTTCACCATACTCTTAAGATTTGCTTAATTCCTGTTCTTTAACGTACTCTAGCATGTGCTTATTAAAATTTATGTTACAGACCTAACATTTTTGTGACGAAAAATGATCGGCGAGCCGCATCCGGATAGAGGGTGGTCTCGATGAAATTTTATTTTCGCAGTTCGTTTTTCCGGTTGCTTTTAATGCTACCCGCAATGAAATCCCGCTGTTACAATCGGAATATCGATAAGCCAACCGAAGGAGTTAACATGAAACAGAAATTTGCATACTGCGCCTTGCTTTTCAGTTTTTGGATGCCCGCCGCATACTCTGAGGAAGTTGGTTGTGTAATGACGGCCTGGAAGCTGATCGGCGCCAACCATAAAGTGTGCGTGCAAGCCTTTGACGATCCCAAAGTGCAGGGCGTCACTTGCCATATCAGTCAGGCCAAGACCGGCGGCCTCAAAGGCACGTTTGGCGTTGCCGAGGACCCGTCGCAGTTTTCGATTTCCTGTCAGCAGGTCGGGCCGATAGTGATCAATGGCAAGCTGCCCGAAGAGGAAACCGCCTTCAGCGAAAACACCTCGCTGCTTTTCAAGGAAACGCGCGTCTCTCGTCTGTTTGACGCCAAGCGCAATACGCTGATCTATCTCGCCATTAGCCGCAAGCTGATTGAAGGCGCCCCCGCCAGCAGCATCTCCACCGTGCCCATTAAGCCTTGGGGCGGCCAGTGACGGCACGGGCTACAGTGTTCTTTCATCAATGGGCTTATTGTCATGTAATGCATACCAGCCCACGGCAATGCGATAGCCCAGCCACAGTAAAGCCACAATCAGTATAAGGCTGCCGCCCATAAACATCATGAGCCTGCTGATTGCAAACAGTGCTAAAGCGATCCAGAAGGTTTTTATTTGCCAGTTGAAATGGGACTCCAGCCATGTTCCCTGGGCATCTTTCCGTTTCGCCAGATTAATAAAGGCGCCTATTATGAAAGGCAAGCCTGCCAATGCAAATGCCAATACCTGGCACAAGTAAACAACAGCGGTTATCGTTTTTAACGTTCTCAGTTTTTCATCATTTTTCGATTTGTTTTCTATATGTGAAGCACTGTCGGCCATGATCAACCTCCAAATCAAGTTAACTCAGTTGGTAGGGTTTTCTAATTGGAATTCCAACGCAGAATTGATAACAAATAACATAAAAGAGATAATTTTTATGTTGGCTAGCGTACCGAATATGTTAAAAGAAGAAGAATATATTGATCAGGACTTACGCACGCCTGTGGGGCGACTGCCAGCAGTAGGCGCTCTAGGCGAAGTCGCCTCACCACAGGTTTTAAAGCCGCTTGTTTCAACGGTTGAACAGACAAACTGCGTAAGTCCTGCTGATAAAAATTGATAAAAACTCAACGGGCTATGTCTCGCTCAAGCAGGAGCTGTCTATGCTGGTAAAATTTATGACTAAATCGCATGCGGATATCGTTCTGTTTGGCGATATAGCCCAGCGGTTGCTGAAAATGATGGGGCACAGCGGTACAGTGCCTAGTGCCATTCCGGCTGAGGAGGTTCCAGCGGCGCTTGAGCGTTTGAAAAACGCCGTTGAAGCGTTTACGCCGGCGCCTGCCGAATTGCCTGAAGCTATCCGGGAAGATGAGTCAAAAGAGCCGATTGTCAGCCTTAAGCATAGGGCTTTGCCTTTAATTGAACTGTTCGCTGCTGCGGCACGGAATAACAGTTATGTGATGTGGGAAAAAATGTAGCAGCCAGAAGCAGATGAGCTTTCATGTTACAATGAACTGAAAGATAAGTCGTACTGTAGCACAAGCAGAAAAACTTAAATTAAGGAGAATGCCATGCGCAAAAGTGTATTTTTGGTAGGGCTCATGCTGATGAGTCTGTTTTTAACCGGCTGCGGCTACAATACGCTTCAGGCCACGGACGAGCAAATCAAGGCAAGCTGGGGCGAAGTGCTGAACCAGTACAAGCGCAGAGCTGACCTGGTGCCGAATCTCGTTAATGTGGTAAAAGGCTATGCCGGCCATGAAAAAGAGGTGCTGACCCGCGTGACGGAATCCAGAGCCCGCGTCGGCTCAATCCAGGCGACTCCCGATTTGCTCAACGACGAGCAGGCTTTCGCCAAGTTTCAGGACGCTCAGGGCGAACTGTCTTCCGCATTGACCCGCCTGCTGGCGGTGGCCGAAAACTATCCGCAATTGAAAGCCGACAGCCTGTTCCGCGATTTGCAGGCGCAGCTGGAAGGCACGGAGAACCGCATCGCTGTCGCGCGCAATCGCTATATTAAAGCGGTACAGGAATACAATGTAACCGTGCGTTCTTTTCCGACCAATCTGACGGCGATGATGTTCGGATACAAAACCAAGCCTTCGTTCGCGGTGGAAGATGAGCAAACGATAACCACGCCGCCCAAAGTCGACTTCAACGTGCCGCCTCCCGGAATGCCCTCTCCAGAATCCGGCCGCTGAACATAGGGCATGAAAGCGCTGACTCTGGCGGTGCGTTCAATTGCCGTAGCGCTCGTTCTGCTGGCAGCAGGATTGGCTGTAGCCGATGTGCCCGTTCCTGCTCTGCAGGCTCGGGTCACGGATCTGACCGGCACATTGTCTCCGGCCCAACAAAGCAAGCTTGAACAGGTGCTGGCAGAGTTCGAGGCACGCAAGGGCAGCCAGATCGCCGTACTGATCATTCCGACAACACAGCCAGAGACCATTGAGCAATACGCCATGCGCGTGGCGGAAACGTGGAAGCTGGGCAGGAAAGACGTCGATGACGGCGTGCTGTTGCTGGTCGCGAAGGAAGACCGGACGCTGCGCATTGAAGTCGGCTATGGACTGGAAGGCGTTATTCCCGATGCCGTGGCCAAGCGCGTGATCAGCGAGATCATCATCCCTTATTTCAAGCAGAATGATTACTTCGGCGGCATCGAAGCCGGCGTGAACCGCTTGATCCGCCTGATTGACGGCGAACCTTTACCGCCGCCGGTCAGGAAAGACGTGTCCTGGTCCGGCTTTGAAGATTTTCTGCCGATCGTGTTTCTGGTGGTTTTGGTCGGAGCCGGCCTGTTTCGCATGATTTTCGGCCGATTGCTGGGATCTTCTATCGTCGGCGGTCTGGTAGGGATTTTATTCTGGCTCATCGCAGGTTCTTTTATGGTCGCATTGATCGCGGGGTTGTTCGCCTTTCTGTTTTCGCTGGGTGGCATGCGCAGCAGCGGTATTTGGCCAGGCGGCGGAGGTTATGGGGGAGGCTTCGGCGGCCGCGGAGGCGGATTCAGTGGCGGTGGTGGCGGCTTCGGCGGCGGCGGCGCATCAGGCCATTGGCGAATTGCTTTGGCCGTACCCACTATGACAGAAAGGAACTAAAAAGTTTATGAATCTTAAGCGCATCATCAGGCATCTGTGGACAGACCGCCGGACGGTTCGGCGGGCTTTTCCGTCCCGCTCCATGCAGGCTATCGAAACCGCGATCCGTCAAACGGAGGCCGATCATCAGGGGCAGGTTCGTTTCGCTGTAGAGGCTTCGCTTGAGTGGGGAGCATTATTAAGAGACCAGGCTGCGCGTGATCGGGCCATTGATGTCTTTTCCCAGTTGCGGGTCTGGGATACGGCCCGGAACAATGGCGTGCTGATTTATCTGTTATTTGCGGACCATGATGTTGAAATCGTGGCGGATCGGGGTATACACAGCCGCGTAGGCAAGCAAGGATGGGAAGTGATCTGCCAGGATATGGAGACGGCATTCAGGCGGCGGCAGTTTGAAGCAGGCGTCATCAGCGGCATCAGGGCTGTCAGCGAACATCTGGCCAGGCATTATCCGGAGCAGGGCGTTCAGGTCAACGAGCTGCCCGATCAACCGGTTCAGATGTAAAAAAAACTGAAGATATATAATCAGGCTGGCATTACTGCCAGGACTCACGCCGTTTCATTTGCCGCGGACGCTTTATATCAGATCCTCGGCTTACTGCCTGAAGCACTGGCATGAAGATTAAAAGCCTTGCTCATACTGAGCAAAACAGTATAGAGTTTAATCTTGATAACTGATGTTACGAGTTAGTTGAAGTTAGATCGATCTAATAAAGTGCCGCTAACGCGACGGTTGTGTTAATCGGGTTTCACGAAAAACCTCCCTGTTTTCCGCCTTGACAGGCGGCTAGGTCGTGCAAATCGGCCGTTCTGCCGATTTGTCGCACCCGAGGGCGAGCTCTTTTCTTTTAACAGCCTGTGTAGGCTGGGTTGGCGCTTTAGCGGAAACCCGGCATAGGCGGCCGAAATGCCGGGTATACCAACCCAGTCTACCGCCGCTAAAAGCTGCAGTGTTCGGCGCGGCAAATGGGATGAAACCGCTTTTGTGTAACATCAGCTGATAAATAAAAAGATTTCTTTCAAATTCTGAGCCATTAAGCGGTGGGCCGAAACAGATCCTTGGATAATACGGTGCCTGAGTCAATTTATTTAAAGCACGAAAGGTCTTTGTGGAACCGAATGGCATGGCTGCCGATTCCCCTGCTGCTTGTCGCGATATCTCTATTATGGGCGACGGATTCGGGAATAGCGTATGAATTGCCTTATCTCCAGATTGGTCTGTCTTTCTGTCTCTCGGCGCTGGTATCGCTGCTTATCGCTTACCTGATCGGCCGCAGTTTCATGGCCAATGGCATGCCGGGACTGTTGCTGTTGGGTTGCGGTGCTTTATTCTGGGGTTCTGCCGGGGTTCTGGCTGGCATAGTCACACTGATAAGAGACGGTTACGAGCATATCGATCAGAACGCTTTGGTAACCATTCATAATATCTGTGCCTGGATATCGGCCTTATGCCATTTGGCGGGCGCCGCCTTTTCATTGAGATGGAGATTTACCCTCAGCATATCGTACTTCTGGCTCGCGATGAGTTTTGCGATAGCCTTTGTCACTGTGGCGCTGGTTGTCTGGATGGCGCTCTCCAGCTGGACTCCGGTTTTTTTCATACAGGGCCAGGGCGGAACGCCGGTGCGGCAATTGGTATTGGGTTCGGCCATTGCCATGTTTGTTTTTACGGCTATCCTGCTGCGCGCGATGAACCATTCGCGCGCATCCTCTTTTATAAACTGGTATTCCCTGGCGTTGCTGCTGCTTGCAGTCGGGCTATTCGGCGTTATGATCCAGTCTGTCCATGGCAGCCTGTTAGGCTGGGCAGGGCGCGGCGCGCAATTTCTCGGCGGCGTCTATATGCTGGCTGCGGCTTTCATGTTGATACGCGAGTCGAATAAGCATGAGATCCGGCTGGAGCGTCCGGCAAACAACAGTCTTTATCATTATGGCATTACCGTTGCGATAGCCGTTGCCGCCGCCATCGTGCGCCTGGTTTTCCTGCAGGAGCTGGAGATGCGCGTCGCCTTTGTGACGTTCTATCCGGCTGTGATAGCCGCTGCATCCTATGGCGGCATGCGGGCCGGTTTATTGGCTGTCGTGCTGTCGGCTCTTCTGGCGGATTATTTCTGGATTGGGCAGGAATGGCAATTTTCCATTGAAGAGCCAGGCGATTGGTTAGGCATTGCGGTCTTTGCTGTCACTGGCGTCATGCTCTCATGGATTACCGAGAGCATGCATCACACGCTGGCGCGAGTTGCCGTGGCCGAGACCGAAGCCCGATTTGTCGCTGAACGCAAGAGCAAAGAAGCCGAGCTTCAAAAGCTTAACCGCACACTCAGCGTGATTACACGCAGCAGTCAAGTGATGATGCGCGCCACCGATGAAATGGCGTACTTGAATGAGATATGCCGTATTATTGCCGAAGACTGCGAACATACAATGGTGTGGATAGGCTATGCGGAACACGATGAAAACAAGACCGTCCGGCCTGTCGCCCATGCCGGTTTCGAGAGAGATTATCTGGAAAGCCTGAATATCACCTGGATGGATAACGAGCGAGGGCGAGGTCCCACGGGCACGTGCATACGCACTGGAGAGCCCAGTATCTTTCGCAATCTGCAGGCCGATCCCCGCTTCAAACTATGGCGTGAAGAGGCGATAAAAATGGGATACGCTTCTTCGCTTACCTTTCCCTTGTTTGCCGATGCCGGCTATCAACTCGATTTTTTTCTTACGAAGGGATATGCCTCGGCGCTCGCCTTTCCACTGTTTGCTCATAATGCGGTCGTCGGCGCCATTACCATCTATTCCATGGAGCCGGAACTCTTTTCGGAAGATGAAATTAAATTGCTGGCCGAGCTGGCGGATGATCTCAGCTTTGGCATCACGGCGCTCAGATTGCGTAAGGAGCATAAACAGGCCGAAAAGGCGCTGCAACGCAGCGAAAAGCAGTACCGCACGCTTTTCGAGACAATGACCGAAGGGCTCATGTTCGATGAAATTATTTACGATGAATCGGGCAATCCTTGCGATCTGCGTGTCCTGGAAGTCAATCCGGCGTTCGAGCATCAGACAGGCTTGAACGCCGGCGACATCGTTGGCCGCACGGTTCGAGAGCTGTTCCCGGACACAAGGCCGACATGGCATCAGGTTTTTGACAAAGTGGCTTTGACCGGTGAGCATACCCACTTTGAAATGTGGGCTAATTCCTTGGGAAGCTGCTTTGAAATCAGTGCTTTCCGGACCGAGCCGGGCCGAATCGGGGTTATCTTTTTCGATGTAACCGATCGCAAGCGTGCCGCCGAAGCATTACAGGAAAATCATCGCCGCAAGGATGAGTTTCTTGCCATGCTCGCTCACGAGCTGCGCAATCCGCTGGCGCCTATCCGCAACGCCGTGCAGGTGCTGAGGAAAATCGATCATGCTAACCCTACAGCCGATTGGGGATATGACGTCATTGACCGGCAGGTGCAACACATGGCCCGGCTTCTGGATGACCTGCTCGATACGGCCCGCATCATGCAGGGTAAAATCATCCTGAAAAACCAGCGCATCAATCTGAGCGATGTCGTTGCCTGCGCTATTGAAAGCTGCCGGCCGCTCATTGAGTCCAAAGGACACCGCCTCGCTCTCTCCCTGCCGGCAGAACCGCAATGGCTGGAAGGCGACGCCATGCGGTTAGAGCAGATCCTGATGAATCTGCTGAACAATGCGGCCAAATACATGCAGGAAGGCGGCGATATCAAGCTGAGTGTCGTGACAGAGGCTAATTGGGCGCGGATCCGGGTTCAGGATACCGGCATCGGTATTGCATCGGAACTGTTGCCGCATGTGTTCGATATTTTCACGCAGGCAGACCGCTCACTTGCGCACTCCCAAGGCGGCTTGGGGCTGGGATTGAACCTGGTGCAGCGCTTGGCCGAACTGCATGGCGGTTCTGTCACGGCTGCCAGCGCAGGGCTTGATCTGGGCAGTGAATTTACAGTGCGGCTTCCGCTCCTGCCGGCCGGGCATGTGGCCGATGCTTTGACTAGCGACTCGACTCCTGCCGGTTCCTCCGAAGAAATCCCGCAACTTCGGATTCTGGTTGTCGATGATAATATCGATAGCGCTGAAAGCCTTGCCGTCCTGCTTCGCTTGTCAGGGCATGAGGTGGCGACCGTAGCATGCGGCACTGATGCGTTGACATACGCTGCCGACTTCCAACCTAAAGTCGTTATACTCGATATTGGCCTGCCCGACATAGATGGTTATGAGGTTGCCCGGCGGTTGCGGGGAATGTCTGAGATGAGGCATGCGAAGTTGGTTGCCGTGACCGGTTATGGGCAGGATGAGGATCGGAAGCATTCGCGGATGGCCGGTTTTGACTACCACTTTCTTAAACCGGTCGATTTCGATGCTATCAGCGAAGTTTTGACGACAGTCTCCAGCAGTTCTGTGCCGGAGTTACAGCCCTAATATGCGGACTAACAGATGGGTTGGGCCGCCAACTGAATGCGGACGGCGACGCAATTGCTTGTGTCGCCGTCCGTTGAAGTGTGCTTTAGCCGATTACAGTTACGTCTTCAGCTTGCGGGCCTTTTTGACCTTGTGAGACGCTAAACTGTACTTTTTGTCCTTCGTCAAGCGATCTGAAACCGCCTGCGCTCAGGATATTTCTGAAATGTACGAAAACATCAGGGCCGGATTTTTGTTCGATAAAGCCGAAACCTTTCTCAGAGTTAAACCATTTAACGATGCCGGTAGTCATTGTAGACATAATAAGTCCTATAGATATATTGAATTAAAGCCTTAAATCAGGCTGGGAGAGCTGGTAAATCTGGAAATTACAAATGAAATACAGGACGAGAAACTTAAAGAAGAGACGTCGAAATGGAAAACAAAGGGTAAATCATATTTTCTAGCTGACGCCCATTGTAGGCGTTATTCCGGATGTGTCAAACTTTATTTTTGCAAGCGCCAGGTTTTATCCGGCGTGAAGCACTGTTGATCAGCGTCTGCTTTCAGGATCGTTGTTTTTGAAAATACCGGTGGTCATCTCACCGCTAGCGGATGTACTATCTCACTAAAAGATGGCTTGAGTCAGCCCAGGAGCACACCATGAACGATAAAGAATTGGTCGCCCGGCATGCGGCCCAGCAGGTTAAGGATGGCATGATCGTCGGTCTTGGCACGGGCTCGACTGCCAATTATTTTATTGATGAGCTTGCGCGCCGCCGCGCTGAGGAAGGCTTGCAGGTGACTGCCGCGGCCAGTTCCGTCGTCAGTACGATCAGGGCCCAGGAACGCGGGCTGCCCCTGGTGGCGCTGGAGCACCTGGCCCGGCTCGACCTCTATGTCGATGGAGCCGACGAGGTGACTCCGGATATGACTTTGCTTAAAGGCCGCGGCTACGACCTGGTCCGGGAAAAGCTGCTGGCCAGGGCCAGCGATATGTTTATCGTGCTGGTCGACCGAAGCAAGCAAGTCGGGCGTATCGGCGAACATTTCCCCATACCGGTTGAAGTCATGCCGTTCGCCTGGCAACTGGTCAAGAAGCGGCTCGAGTCATTGGGCGGGCACGGCAATCTGCGCCAGAATGCGGCTAAAGACGGACTGGCCATAACTTCCTACGGCAGTCTGGTGCTCGATATGGTTTTCGATTCGGATTTTGATGTTCAGGAACTGGACATCGCCTTGAACGATACGCCCGGCGTCGTCGAGCACGGCATCTTTCGCGGGCTGGCCAGTGCGATTTTTATTGCGGCGGAGGGAGAGATACAGGAATATTGGCCTACGCGGTGTTAGCGGTAAAGTAGGCTTTGCAAGGCGATTTTTCAATGTAGATTTTTATAGAGATTAAGGAGGACTAATGATAGAGAAAGACCAAGAGGCGCCTTTTTTCAGAGCGGTTAACCAGAATAATAAATTAGTGTATTTATCGGATTACTACGGCAAGAATGTCGTGCTGTATTTTTACCCGAAAGACGATACGCCCGGCTGCACGATAGAAGCCAATGACTTTACCTCGCTGGCCCAGGATTTTGCCGATCTGAATACCGTCGTGATAGGTGTCAGCAAAGACACCTGCGAATGCCACAGGGCGTTTATCGACAAATATAACCTGAATGTGCCGTTGCTGGCCGATACTTCGGGCGAATTGTGCAACAAGTACGGCGTCTGGCAGGAAGTCGAAAAAGAAGGCGAAAAGAAAATGAAAATCGTGCGCTCGACTTTCATCATCAATCAGGACGGCAAGGTAGAAGAGGCCCTGTACAACGTCAATCCCGAAGGTCATGCGCAGGAAGTATTGGAGAAAGTGAGGCAGCTGGCTCCTAAAACCGAAAGCGAAGAAACTGCAGACTGATATTTTCCTTTCTGTTGTGCAGCGCAGTTTTTGTATTGCCAGATAAAGGTATATGGGCGGCTGCGCGCTCCCCTAAAGGAATTGTAGGTGCGAATTCATTCGCACCTACATTGGGGACCCGATTCAAATAAACGCCGCGATAGCGGCGCATCATCAAACCAAATTTAACTAACCGCGCAACATCAGTTACCAATCGCTATTCCAACTTAATAATGACCAAATCCAAACAGGACTTTTTTTCAGCAGGACTACGCGAATCCGATCCCGGAATATGGCAGGCCATCGCCGGCGAACTAAACCGACAGCACGACCAGATCGAATTGATCGCCTCGGAGAATTTCGTCAGCCGCGCCGTATTGCAGGCGCAGGGCTCCGTCCTGACCAACAAGACCGTAGAAGGCTATCCGGGCGGGCGCTACTACGGCGGCGCCGAATTCGCCGACCGCATAGAACAGCTGGCGATCGACCGGGCCTGCCGCCTGTTCAACTGCCGGTACGCCAACGTGCAGCCGCATTCGGGCAGTAACGCCAATCAGGCGGCTTTCCTGGCCCTGCTCGGCTATGGCGATACGATTTTATCCATGAATGTGGCGGCGGGCGGCCATATCAGCCATGGTCATCCGGCGACCCAGACAGGGCGGCGTTATCGCATCGTCAGTTACGGCGTGAGCCACGAGGATGAATGTATCGATTATGCGGATGTGCGCCGGCTCGCACAGGCGCACAAACCCAAACTGATCATTGCAGGCGGTTCGGCTTACAGCCGGATCATCGATTTTCCCCGGTTAAGGGCAATCGCCGATGAAGTCGAAGCTTATCTGCTGGTCGATATGGCGCATTTCGCCGGCCTGGTCGCGACCGGTTATTATCCCGATCCGTTTCCGCATGCCCACGTCGTGACTACGACCACCTATAAGAGCTTGCGCGGAGCACGCGGCGGCATCATCCTGACCAATGACGAGACGATCGCCAAAAAAATAGCGGCTTCGGTCTTTCCCGGCGTACAGGGCTCGTTGCTCCTGCATGCGATTGCCGGCAAGGCCGTATGCCTGGGCGAAGCGCTGCAGCCTGAGTTCAAGGCCTATAACGGCCAGGTGCTGGCCAATGCCAGAACTTTGGCGGAAAGTTTGGCGAAGGCCGGATATCGCATCGTGTCCGGGCAGACCGATACCGGGCTCATGCTGGTCGATTTGACTGCCAAAGGACTTGACGGCGCCCGGACCGTGGTTGCGCTGGAAAGAGCAGGGCTGACCTGCAATAAAAACCTGATTCCGTTCGATCCGCTGCCGGCCGAAATTGCCTCGGGCATCCGTCTGTCGGCCAACGCCGGCACGACGCGCGGTTTCGGCACCGCCGAGTTTGCACAAATCGCCGGCTGGATCGCCGAGGTATTGGATGGGCTGGCCAACAATGCCGGTAATGCGGCTGTCGAAGCCCATGTCCGCGAGCAGGTTTCAACCTTGTGCCGGGCGTTTCCGATCTATTCTGAAATTTAACTATTGCTGCTAAAGGCTTTAAACGCATGAAGACGATACTCTGTTATGGCGACTCCAATACCTGGGGTTATATTCCGGGCACAGGCCAACGCTATGCCCCTGAAATACGCTGGCCCGGCATTCTCAGCCGCGAGCTTGGCAATGATTACCGTGTTGTCGAGGAAGGCCTCAGTGGACGCTATACGGTCTGGGACGAACCGTTCCGGCCCGGCCGCAACGGCGCGGCGCTACTGCTGCCGCTGCTGCAGTCGCATGCGCCGCTGGATCTCGTGATCCTGATGCTGGGCACAAATGACGTGCTGCATTTCAGGGACAACACAGCTTTCGATGCGGCGCGCGGTGCAGGCATACTGATCGACATCGTGCAAAAAAGCAGTTGCGGGCCGGATGATCTGCCGCCTGATGTGCTGTTGGTCAGCCCGCCCAGAATCACCCAGCTTTCCGCCGAGCTTGGCCTGAAGTGCCATGGTTTGCCTGAGAGGTCAGCAGAGTTCGAGCAACATTACGCCGCCGTCGCCAGCGCGGCCGGATGCTATTTCATTGATGCCGCCGATTATTGCGAGCCCAGCCCCGTCGACGGCGTGCATCTGGATGAAGCAGGGCATCTGGCGCTGGGCATGGCGATGGCTGCCAAGGTGCAGGCCTGCATTTAGCCAGGTTTGTTTGAAATAAAAGCTGAGTCAAGCCCGCTATTCGTAGCGGCCGTGCTGATGTGAGCGGCCATCCCCGCGATTCCCGTGTTGCTGGCGGTTGCCGTTCCAGCGTCCTTGCTGTTCGGCATGGCCCGGTCCTCTGTGTTCGTCTTGACGAGGTCCGCGATTTTCATACTGCCGGCTATGGTTATCTCTCGCCCCGCCAAATTGCCCCGGATTAAAGCGGCCGCCTGCAGGTGCTGTGCGTTCAATGCTGGGCCAGTGCCTCTGGTGATTATCATCCCGGAACCTTGGCTGCGCAGTATGTTCGGGCATTCCGCGATCTTCCCGATGAGGTCTATGGTCTTCATGCTGCCAATGAGGTTGTTCCCAGCGATGTGGGTCGGCGTGGGGTCTCTGATCGGGGTAATAATGCTCATGCGGCGCTCTGCCATATTCGGCTTGCCGGCGCGGCCGATAGACATCATGAAAATGATCACCGCCCGAACTGTAGTTTCTATGTCCATAATCCGGCATACTTCGGTAATAATCCCTTTCTATGACCGTATAGCCGCCGCCATAAGATACGCTATCGGGATAATAGGCGCCGGAATAATGGGCGCAGGCGCTCAGCAGCAGTATTGAACCGACAGCAAATATCTTTTTAATTAATGCGTTCATGTGTTATATCCTTGAATATGCGGGTTTTGGCTGGAGCATAGGGCAAGAATGCTGAATGATAAATGAACTGCCGGGAAAACAGGGGCGCATAGAGCCGTTTTCTCCGATGAGTCGTACCGAACCTGAGAGTGCAGGCGGTAGGCAATTTAGACAATACAAATAGTTAAAGGAATATACAATGAAACATAAAGTAGTCGATGCATTAATTTCCCCCGAAGGTCGTCTCGATGTGCTGTCCAAGATTGAAGTCAGCAAACTGCTGGATACCAGCCAGGGTGGACTGTACCAGGTATTCCGCAACTGCTCGCTGGCGGTGCTGAACTGCGGCAGCGCCATGGATGACGGCAAGGAACTCCTGGAACGCTACTCGTCTTTTGATATTCACGTGATTCAGGAAGAGCGCGGCATCAAGCTGGAAGTGACAGGCGCGCCCGCGCATGCCTTTGTCGACGGCAAGATGATCAAAGGCATCAATGAGCATCTGTTCGCCGTGCTGCGCGACATTATTTACGTCAGCGACGAGATCAACGACAATCCGAAATTCAATCTGCAAACCTCGGACGGCATCACCAACGCCGTCTTTCATATCATGCGCAATGCCAATATCCTGCGCCCGATGACCAACCCGAACCTGGTCGTGTGCTGGGGCGGGCACTCGATCAGCCGTATTGAGTACGACTATTCCAAGCAGGTCGGGCATGAATTGGGCCTGCGCGGACTGGATATCTGTACCGGCTGCGGGCCGGGCGCGATGAAAGGGCCGATGAAGGGCGCCGCTGTCGCTCACTCCAAGCAGCGCATCAAGAACGGCCAGTATCTGGGCATTTCGGAGCCGGGCATTATCGCGGCCGAATCCCCGAATCCGATCGTGAACGATCTTGTCATCATGCCGGATATTGAAAAACGGCTGGAAGCCTTCGTGCGCACCGGCCACGGCATTATCGTATTTCCCGGCGGCGCCGGCACGGCCGAGGAAATCCTGTATATCCTGGGCGTCCTGCTGCATCCCGATAATAAAGACATGCCGTTTCCGCTGATCTTCACCGGCCCCGACACCGCCATCGACTATTTCAATGAAATCGACCGTTTTATCGGCGGCACGCTAGGGCCTAAAGCGCAGCAGCGTTATCAGATTATTGTCGACAATCCCGTCCAGGTCGCGCGCGAAATGCACGAGGGCATCAAGCAGGTGCGCAGTTTCCGCAAGGAAAAAGGCGATGCCTACTATTTCAACTGGTCGTTGAAGGTCGATCCGGTCTTCCAGCATCCGTTTATTCCCACGCATGACAACATGCGAAATCTGGCCCTGCACAAGAATCAGGAAACGCATGTGCTGGCCGCCAACCTGCGCCGGACCTTCTCGGGCATCGTCGCCGGTAACGTAAAAGCCGACGGCATCCGCACCATTGAGCAATACGGCCATTTTGAAATTCGCGGCGATGCCGGCATCATGAAGCTGATGGATTCCTTGCTGGCCTCGTTTGTCGCGCAGCAGCGCATGAAGCTGCCCGGCAAGGCCTATTCGCCTTGTTATCGCGTCATCAAATAAGGGGATTTGCTATAATGGGCAAGTATTAGCTTGCTCATTGTTCTATGAAAGTCATCTTAACGGAGAAGCCATCCGTCGCGCGCGACATAGCCCGCTGTTTGAATATCCGCAACAAGCGCGACGGCTATTTCGAAGGCAACGGCTACCGGATCACCTGGGCTTTCGGGCATCTGGTCGAACTGAAAGAACCGGACGACTATCACAAGGAATGGAAGCGCTGGTCTTTGGAATCGCTGCCCATCATCCCTGAAAAATTCGGCCTGAAAGCGCGCGGCGATGCTTCGGCCAAAAAGCAGCTCAACACGATCAGGCATTTGTTCAAGGAAGCCGATGAAATCATCTGCGCGACCGACGCGGGACGGGAAGGCGAGCTGATTTTTCGCTACATCCTGTCCTGGAGCCAATGCCTGAGCAAGCCGTTCAAGCGCCTGTGGATCAGCTCATTAACGGATGAAGCCATACGCAAAGGCTTTGCCCAATTACAGGACGGCAGGCTTTATGACAATCTCTATCGCGCCGCCAAATGCCGCAGCGAATCGGACTGGATCGTCGGCCTGAACGCCACGCGGCTTTATACGCTGAAATTCGGCCAGAACGGCACGCTGTGGACCATAGGCCGCGTTCAGACGCCCGTGCTGGCGCTGATCGTGCAGCGCGATGCGGAGATCGCCAACTTCATTCCCAAGGATTTCTGGGAATTGCAGACGCTGTACCGTAACACGGTTTTCCAGTACGCCGGCGGGCGCTTTGACCGACAGGTCGATGCTGTGGAATTGCTAAGCCGAATTGATGGGCATGAATTTCAGATCATGGCAGTCAAAGGTAAAAAGGAAACGGTCAATCCGCCTTTGCTGTACGATCTGGCTGATCTGCAAAAAGACATGAGTATGCGTTACGGCTTTACGGCCGAACGTACACTAACCTGCGCGCAGCAGTTGTATGAGAAAAAACACATCACCTATCCGCGCACGGGCAGCCGTTATTTAAGTGATGATATGAAAGCTGACATGAAGCCGCTATTGGAGAAGCTTCGCAGGTCATTTGGTCCACAAATAGCGCCGCTCGATCTGGACGGGTTAGCATTGAACGCGCGCTATTTTAATAATGTTAAGGTGACTGATCACCACGCCATTATCCCGACCACGACTCTACCTGACAGCCTATCTAGTGATGAAGCGAAACTTTACCAAGTCATTGTCATACGCTTCATTGCAGCCTTTTATCCGCCTTGCATCAGGCTGATCACGACAGTACAAGGCGAAACTAATCACACGAAATTCAATGCCACAGGCATTGCTATAGAATCACCGGGTTGGCAGGTGCTGTATAAAGGCGATGATAAACAAGAAACTCTGCCTGATTTTACGCAGGGCGAGACGGGGCTGCATCAGCCTTCGGTCAGTCAGGGCAAGACCAAGCCACCTAAGCCATACACAGAAGCGACCTTGCTGAGCATGATGGAATCGGCCGGCAAAACCTGCGATGACGAAGTGCTTAAGGATGTACTCAAGGAAAAAGGTCTCGGGACGCCGGCAACGCGGGCATCTATCATTGAAACGCTGATCATGCGCAACTACATCAAACGCCAAAAGAAAAACCTGATCAGCACTGAGGCCGGCCGCTATCTGATCGCAATCATTGCCGACGATCGTTTGAAGTCGGCGGCCATGACCGGCGAATGGGAATTCAAGCTCAAGAAAATAGAGCAAAATGCCCATGACCCCGATCAGTTTATGATGGAAATCATTCAATTTATATCTGGAATTATTCTATTCACTCAAAAAATTAAGGATGAATCGATTAGGTTGCCTGAAGCTGTTATTAAGCCGCCAATAATAATTGTGCCGCCTGATTATGATGCTAATAAGTTGGGCGAGTGCCCTTTGTGCCATAAGCCGGTCATCGAAGGGCGTAAAGGCTACGGCTGTAGCGGCTGGAAGGAAGGTTGCCAATTCGTGTTATGGAAAGAGGCGTATGGCGTGTCGATCACGTATGAGATCGCCAGTCAGTTGCTACAGAATGGTCGGACTCTGCAAGCTTATGATGTTCATGTTGGCAACAAAACTTTCGATGCCCATTTGACCCTGAACGGGCAGGGTGAGACGAGTTATATTAAAGCCGCCAGTCAATCGGTTTCAGGGGTAAAAGAAGCCATTGCTGCCTGTCCGTTATGCAACGGCCAGATCATCGAAACGCCCAAAGCCTACAGTTGCAGCGAATGGCGCAACGGCTGCAAGGCCGTGATCTGGAAAACCATTGCGCACAAGAAAATCACGGCCGCGATGGCGAAAAAGATGATTGCTACCGGCCAGACGGGCGTGCTGAAAGGCTTTAAATCGGCTAAAGGCAGCGCTTTCGACGCCAATCTGAAATTCGTCGACGGCAAGGTTCAGATGGACTTCAGCAAGCCCGCTTGAGGTCTCGATATAAGGTATAATAGCCCTTTGATCAATCACGAGAGATAAAGATGAGCAACGTACTCAGTTTTACAGGCACTGTCGGTCGTGACGCGGAAGTCAGGTATCTGCCATCAGGCCAGGCCGTGCTGAATGTCAGTGTCGCCAACAATATCGGCTTCGGCGACAAGCAGCAGACGCTATGGTTCACAGTGGTCTTATGGGGCAAGCGCGCCGAAGGCCAATTGCAGAATTACCTGAAAAAAGGCCAGCAGGTGTTCGTTTCCGGCGAACTGACCCAGAGGGAATATCAGGCCAAAGACGGCTCCACCAGGACTAGCCTGGAAGTGAACGCCAATATTCTGGATCTGGTCGGCGGCCGTAACGCCGAGGGCGCTCGAAGCGAGCCGCAATCCCAGCAAAGAGGCAGACAAAGCTATCAGTCATCGGGCGCGCGCGAGCCGTCTAATCCTCAGCAGGATAGCGGCTATGATAATTTTGATGCGCCTTATGATGACGATATTCCGTTCTAGGAGTCACCTGAGATTAGTTTTGTAAATAATTTAAATAAGCCCCTGATTAAAGGGGCTTTTTTGTATGAGGTAAAATCTATCGGCAGGTACAGGATGGATAAAAAACAGAACGACCCCGAATCAAGCCGACCCGCAATGGCGGCTAATGAATTGGGCTTGGTCTTGCAGTCGGGCGGCAGCAAAAAACTGGCCGAAATACGCCGCAAGGTCCAAACGAACTTGCCGCCCGTTGAGCCGGCTAATGCTGATCATGAAATGCCGGCAGGCTTAAAACCCGAGGTTGTTGCGGAGCTGAAGAAAGCCCGCAAGCTCATTGATGAAAGAATCGCGGAGATCATGAGCCGTTTTCCTGCAGGCAAGCAGAATAAAATGTTCAGCTTCAGGTATGGTTCTGTTGACGCCATCAAGCGCATGGATATGAATGCTGCATTTAAACGGTTAGGCATGCCGGACAATCAGGTCAGGATGAGGCTGATTGCCGGGTTGGATTATTATGGCAATGTTGCGGGGGCGGAGGAAATCAAGCCAGATTCGCCGACCGCCGGGTGATTTATATGCCACAGTATGCCCTGTGTCGGTTGGTCTGACGGTTATCACTCATCACAAAGCTTGTTCTTGCCAAGGTCGGGGCCGTTCAGAAATAAAACGCGGTCATCGCCGCGATCGGATGCGTCTTTGGATTGAATGGTTGTATCGATTGCAGCCTCATCAGATCTGAGGCCGCTGCCAGGGCCTGCTGAAACTAATCTGGCATTTTCGAGGTGATACCTGGCGATATCGTCAGATCCCGCGCCATCAGCGTCGTAATAGGGCACTTGCAATACAATCGGTCGATGCCAGGCATCAAAAGCCTGCGAACCGGTATCGGTCGTTATATTGACGTGTACATGAGCCGGGATAGCAATTGCTTCAGGAGAGCTAGAATCAAATACTGTTCCAAAACTACTATGGAGGGGAGTACCGCTAACGAGACCGCCAGTTGATAAGTACGGCCCACGCCAGCCCACGCCGGTTTTAGGGTTGTAGACATCCCATGAACCTTGCTCGAATAAATATTTCAGGTTGTAAGCGGTGTCGGTACTTGCCTGACTGGCCTTAGGGTAAGCGCCCAATGTATCTGCATAATAGCCAGGACCCGCTTTGCCGCCCATGATCGCCTGCTTGACGGCCTGCAAGGTTGCATCAGTCGCTTGGCATGTAGCCGTGCCGCTTGTGATATTGACATAAGGAACAACCATGCCAGCTAGTGCTATCAGCACCAGCAGCACTACTGTGATTTCCAGCAGCGTCATGCCTGATTGCAGTGTTTTATGGAACCGTTTCATTATTTTGTTCTCATTTGTTGGTGTGGATTTATTCTCGCCGAACAGTTATGCTTCGGGTCGAATGAATTCGACCCTACAGAATTGGCCGGAGGCACAGAAATGCCAAATAGTTGCGTATTTCGAACTTTTTACCAATTGATGACCGGCAAATCGATGCGCGGGTGAAAATCCACCTGAATCGGGTTTTGGCGGTCGGCTGGGTATAAGGTCGATGTACAGTTCGTTCCGTCATGTTCGTAAATGCCAATGGCGTTCTGGCCAGCGGGGATGAAAATGGGATTACTCGCAAAATTAAAATGGATGGTTTGAGATGACCCGTTTTCCTCAATCAAGACAGGTTTGCTGTTGCTGGGTATCGAAGTGATAGTGCCATTGTTGCGATAAAATACCCTCAAACAAAGCTGTTTTATATTTGATGTCCAAGTACCTGAACTAATGTTACAGTTTTGTTGCGAATATCGAGTGATTGTGCTTGAAGCTCCCTCCTCATTTGTGATGTTGCAATCTTTTCCTTTAGTTAAACCATTGGCAGTATTGCATTGAGCTAATGTAAATGAGCATGAAGCAGGATTATCCATATTCCAAGTACCTCCCGGCCCGCCATCAGCAACAATTCGCTCACAATCTGTTTGATTGGAGAACTTACACTGCTTCTGCCATGTTCCATGATTATTAAAACAAGTATTTTCTGTAAAAACACATTTCGAGCCGTCCCAAGTTGTCGGACAAGTCGCTGAAGTAAAATTACATACCCGATCAGTCGTATTCCAAGTTCCACCCACGCCGGGTGCAACGCAACTTGATGGGGTAAATTCACAGGACTCTTGCCATGTTCCCCCTGTAAAGCTGTTGCATTGATCAGAAGTAAAAAAACATGATTGCCACTTCCCACCTAAATCTTTGCAAGTTGATGAACTAATGGCACAAATTGAATCGCAATTGCCATCATTCGGTGAGGTATCAGTACAACTGCCGCCAGCATTTTTACAATCAGCTAGAGCCGTAAAACTACTCGCTTGAGAAGCTAAAAAACCGCAAAATCCACCTAATGATTGATATGGTTTTAATAGATTAATTGTTATTCCGTTGGAAATATCAATTTGCCAGTCCTGTTGACGCACAATAGGATTTGGATAAAACACGGCACCATTTGATTTGTTATTGGATGGGTAATCATTTTCATAATCCCCAGTTGTTGGGATAGAGTTATCCTTTTGATGATTTTTACCAAAACTTTGAACAATCAAATTGCCACTATCTGATGCGTTATTTGTAAGATTGAACAAATCAATAAACCACCAACCATAGTTATTATCGTTAGACAGTAATGTCCAGGTTGCGCCATTTGCTGTGCAGGTAGTTTCATCTGTATAAACGATATTGGTACACTTGCCTTGTGCCACACGCCCCCAACCATCAACAAAAGCATCCTTATCATCTGGATTTCCCGAAACATTCAGGTAAGGGCCTTGCCAGCCCCAGCTCAAGCCTGGCGAATCGCTATTCCTGCCTATCCAAGTTGCAGCAGCTTCCGAACAAAGCGTTTCAGTATTCGATATGCCGTCGCTACAAGGCACCTGCTTATATGTCCACACACTCGGGCTTGTGCAAGCGGATGGTCTTTTGATAGTAGGTAACAAAGTTCCACCCGAATCGTAACAAAATCCTGGTTGTAAAAGCTCACGCAATTCATCCGGCAACCTCCCCATATCCGCCACAAACCCGCTCACCGCCTGCTGGCCGTTGATGATCTGCCGGGGATTGCCGAGGATGGCTTCCCGGATGCGCTCCAGGCGCTCTTGGGTCTGCTCGTAGCGGACCTGGAAACTCAAGCTGTTGGTTTCGCGTATGGCGACGCTGGCCAGCAGCGTTATAAGCAGCAGCACGACCGTCATTTCGATCAGTGTGAAGCCCTGAACCAGGGTAGGGGATGTTTTGTTCATAAGCCGATGAGTATCCAAATGTCAGTTGCGTTCATGAAATACCCGCTCCAAGCGGTCCGCCTGCTTCACGATTTTAAAACTTATAGGCCATGCCCAGATTGAATCCGAAGGAGTCCCAGTTCACGCCGTTGAACCGGGTTTCACCGGCATAGCCGTCGGAGGAATAGAAGGTGTCGATGCCATTGTTGTTGGCTTTCCATTTCTGATAGTCAGCCGACAGGTTTACACTCCAGTCCGGATTGATGCGATAGCTCCCGCCTGCCGAGGCAATAATGCCTTCGCCTTCTGCTTCATGCGTGAAACTTTTGGGATGATCCAAATCTTCGCGCAGATTCCAATTACCAGTACCTTCGTAGTCCGCCCAGTGGTACTCGACTGAACCTTGCAGAGAGAGACGTTCGGTTAGAAACAATTTTGTTTCCATTCCACCCCAAGGACCATACCAAGTCGCTTCATAAGTGCTATTCAGTCCGCCGAAACTGCCCAATGGCGGCATTTCGATCTTAAAGTCATTGTTATTGTCACTGATGGCCTGAACACCGTTGGTATCATTGAACTGCTGGGTGTGAAAGGCATAACCGACTTTAGGTGTCAGGCGCAGGCGAGGCGCAAATTTCTTGCTGCCTATATCAAAGTGATAACCGAGCGCGCCTGAGAGTTCGATCGTTGCGCCATCGTCGGTAACACTGTAGGAGCGCGAAAATTCGCCCTGGCGGTTGTTCTGATCGTAATCGGAATCCTGATTATGGCCATCGACAATCTGGCCGTAAGCGAACTTGCCTTCCGCATGCCAGTGATCGGCATAGGTAACGTCGATGCCGGTTTCGAACATGGCGCTTTCCACGTCTTTCCATTGCAGTTCGGACACAACATCGGGCGAGCCTGACGAGTCGGCGATAGTCCAGTCCAGATCATCCTGCCGATAACCGCCTTCAATATAATAATCAAACTGGAATTCCGGGCTGTCATTGTAATGCTCCGGTTCCTGATAGTTTTCGGCGACGGCCGGGCCATTGGCGGCAAGGCTGATGGTCTGGCCCTGATTGGTCGTTGCAGGCCCGCCTGAAGGTGGCTCGGTAAAAATGACCATGTGCATCGGCCCGTTGCGGCCTACGCCGTTTTCGCGATTGTCTGCCAACGGCGGCTCGCCGGCAGGCGCTTCAAAAACATGCATTTTCATGTCCGGCACGGTGCCTGAGGCGATGCCCACTGCCTGCGCCGTCAGAGGGCAGCAGACGAGTAATGGAGCGATACCTGTTAAGCCGTATTTCTTAACCATGATGTTCCTTGGGTATCAATGAGCCGCAGGGGCCACGATTTCCTCGAACGGCTGGGAGGAAATCAGGTACAGATAGGTTGTTGCATGGCTCTGTTCGCTTTGCCCGGCCAGCGTTTCGTTTTCGATCGTGGAAGCCAGCCAGCGGCCTTTCAGGTGGCGATAATCGACCGTCACCCGCTCGTTCGAGACATTGTGCAGTTCCACGGCCGTGACATAAATGCCGCCCTGGCGCCAGCCGGCAATCGGCAATGCCTTGATCCTGGAATCGTAGGTCAGGTCGACCGGCTCGAACTCGCTCAGCCTGACAGGCGTGATCTTGGGATCGATCTTGCGCTGTTCGGGCGGCAGCCGGATGGCTTCCGAAGCGTAACGGGTCAGGTCCACATAGATCTGCTGGGCAGGCGAGGGCGCCGGCGCCGCTGTTGCCGCCGCCGCCGCAGCTCTGCGGTTTTCCGGGAATTCCCTCGAATCGCCGCGGCCGCGGTATTTATCGAAGACATCCTGCTTGCTGTACTCCTTGAAAGGCTGCTCCAGCACATAGCCTTTATGGCGCCGGTCCGGATTGGAGTAGACGTCCATTGAACCGGCATCCAGCGCATTCGGGTGAATGCTGTTTTCCTCCAGGACTTCGTGGCTGACGCCGGCCGCTTCCGTCGGCGTTTCCATGATATGCGGCTTGATGATGATGACCAGTTCACGGCGCGTGCGCGATTGGCCGTCTTCCCTGAAAAAGAAGCCCAGGCCAGGAATGTCGCCGAGTATGGGCACTTTTTTCTCGCTGTTGCTGGCCGCTTCCTGGATCAGGCCGCCGACGGCGACCGCGGTCGAGTCCTTGGCGACGATCGTGCCGCTGAACGTGCGTTCCTGCACCAGATCGATATTGGCATCCTGCAGGGTCTCGCCGATTTGCACCGGAATCGTGCCTTTGGCGGCCGACAAGGTGGATTGCTCGACCAGTATCTGGATGCCGACTGTTCTGTCCGAATTGATGTTGGGCGTCAGCAGCAGGGTGGTGCCGATGGCGCGCACGTCGGTTTCAGGGACCAGAATCGGCTGTTGTACGACGTTTGCTGTGCCGGAGGCTCCGCTGGCCACTGTGGCCGATGCTGAATAACCGCTGATGATGGGCCTTTCCTCGCCGACAAACACGCGGCTGACTTCCTGATTGGTCGTCATCAGCATGGGGGTGGCCAGTTCCGTGACTCGTCCTTCTTTTTCCAGCAATTGCAGGCGAGCCTCGAAATTATTGCTGACCACTGTAGCCAGCAGTGACGGATCGAAAGCTGCGGATGCGGCTCTCAGGCCGGTATCGAAAACTTCCTGAGCCCCGACGGTGTTGGAGGCGCCCAGTGTAGCCACATTGGCGTTATTGGTCTTGAGCTTGAAGTCGAACAGCGAGTCGTACCCGTCCGATAAATCGATGGACAGGACTTTGACCTCCATCAATAACATGGAACTTTCGGTATCCAGCTTCTTGTACAACTGGCGGATTTCAGCCATCGCATCCTGGTCGCGGGTACGGACCAGCACCCGGTTCTGGTGCTTGATGACGCCGACATAAATCGGTGCCTGATGACGGATGGTCTGATCCAGCAGTCCGCTGCTCTGGGCTATATCGCCGGTGATTAAACCCTGTGTACCGTCTTTGGAATCGGCGAATTTGCGCAGGATATCGGTGCTGACCCGCAGTTGTTCTTCCAATTCAATTTCTCTGTTGCTGTTTTCCTGTCCTCTGGCAGAGACACCTACCTGGTTGCCCAACATGCCGCCGCTGCCGGCATTGATACTGGTCGAGTTGCCGCTGCTTCCGCCGGTACCGCCACTGCCACCGCCGCCGCCAGAGCCGCCTCGAGACGAGGTCAGGGTTGAGCGGCCGTCAATCATGTTAAAGCGTTGAAAACGCTGGGACAGGTCCGTCATGATTTCCCTCTCGTTTTTTCCATAACTCAACGTGACGCGTTCCGAAAACAGGTTTTTAATGGTCTCGGCCAGATCCAGCGCATTTTTGGCATTCTTCATCGTGAAGATTTCCGTTTCTTCTTTTTTGAATTCGACCTGTTCCAGCCGGTATTCCTTGACCGTGTAGATGCGCACGATGTTGGAGTTGACGTCGCGCTGATACCAGAGGTTGTAGGTTTTGGCGATGGCATCGATTACTTCCATGGAAGTCACGCGGCGCAGGAACATCGTGACTTGTATCTCGGCGGCTTCCTTGGAAGCGATGATATTCAGGTCGGACTGCTCCGACAGGATGCGCAGGGCATCGCCGACAGTAATGTCGCGGAATTCGATCTGCTCGATGACCTGTCCGGGATCGGCACGCGCATCTGTCAGCAAAGAAGGTTGCAGCAGCGATAAGGCCAGTATGGCGGCGGTAAAACGGGATTTTGAAAAAAACTTAGGCATAAATAATTAAATCGGGCGTTGCGGTCATGGGGATTCCGGCATCAGGCCGCGCTCATGCTGCAAATCGTCATCAGCGTAAAAAAATGGTTTCGTTGCTCGGGAAGATCCTTACCTGCACATGATCCTTCTGTATTTCCAATACCTGGATTTCGATCAGTTGATTTTTTTCGATAAAGGTAATCTTGTCGTTGACGCTTACCATCTTGGTCTTGCCGTTGACCCGCAGCATGGCGTGGTTCTTGCCTTTATGCATATTGCAGGCGCTGGCCGCCAGCGAGATGTCGGGCAGGTTCGGGGCGGCTGAAGCGTTAACCGCATTGCCCGCTGCAGGGGAGCGGCTGGTGACGTGTTTTAACGCATCCCTGAAGTTTTCGTTCAGGCGGGTCGGGTCCTGCAGCTCATCTTTTGATTGGTTTTTCTTTGCCTGCGCCTGTTGGTCGGACGGCTCCTGCGATTTTCTCAGCCGTTGCTCGAACTGGCTGGTGATGACAGTCGGATCGGGCAGGGCGTTCGTCGTTTCCTGGACAGGTGCGGCTGCCGGAGCTGCAGCGTCTTCTTGTCCGACCGACAGGGACGGGAAACACAACAGCCACAGCGCCGCCAGTTTAAGCGATGGCATCTTCATGAAGGGCTTCCTCCCGCGGCGGAAAACATGGCCACTAAAAAAGCGGCATAAACAAAGCCGACGAGACCGCCGACAAAAATGGTCATGATCGGCGCAATCATGCCGGTTAAGGTGGCGATAGCCTGCTGCAGCAGTTCATCGTGGTATTCGGTCATTTCAAACAGAATTTCGTCGAGCATCCCGGAGCTTTCGCCGATGCGCGTCATTTGCAGTAATAAAGGCATATAGCCGGATTCGGTTTCCAGGGGATCGGCCAGCGACGAGCCTTGCAGAACGCGGCTGCGCGCAAAGGCAATGCGGCTGGCCATGTATTTATTAACATGCAGTTTTTCCATCGTTTCCAGTGCCTCGACCATGACCACGCCGCTGCGCAGCAACAAGCCCATGGCCCTGGAGAACAGCACCGTGCCGGAAAGTCGCAGGACATAGCCGAACAGCGGCAGCTTCAGCGCCCATTTGTCTATCAGCCAGCGGCTGGTCGGCAAGTTATAAAGGACGATAAAAGCCACTATTGCGGCGATTGCGAAAACGGCCATGGTCAGGCCGTTGGCCAGCATCCAGTCGGAGGTGTCGATCAGCGCCTGCGTCACCGGCGGCATCGGTTTGCCCATGATCTGCAGCAGTTTTTTAATCTCGGGAATAATGCTGGTCAGCATGAAGATCACCAGGCCGATCGCGAACAGCATCGTGAAGATCGGATAGCGCAGGGCCGTGACGATCTGCTTTTTCAGTTTGCGGCTGGATTTGACTTCCTTGGCCGCCTCGTCCAGGACCGTGCCCAGATGGCCGGTCTGCTCGCCGACGTGGATCAGCTGGATCGTGAACTCGCTGAAGGCTTTGTGTTCAGCCAATGCATCCTTGAACGAGCTGCCTTGCTGGATGCGCTTGGCCAGTCTTTCCCAGGTAGGGCGCGCGCCGGCCCGGCAAAACTTCTGGGTCAGGCTCAAGGCGTCGAGCAGGCTGATGCCGCTGCGCAGCATGACCGCGATCTGGTGAAATTCATGTTCGATGTCGGATGAATTGAACGCGCGGTAAGCGAACGGGTTGAGGCTGAAGGATTTAGTGGCGCCGCTTTCTTTTTTGACCTCTTCGATTTTAAGCGGCAGCAGGCCCTGCTCGCGCAACGCCAGAATCGCCGATTCGCGGGTCGCGCTTTCGATGGTGGCAGTGCGCTGCTGGCCGCTGCGGTCGCGGGCGAGATAGGTAAATACAGGCATTAGCGGACCGCCGGATTGTTAAACAGGCATAAGTTCTCAATCATCGGCTTTACCATGACGAAGCGATCTGGACGACTTCGGAAACCGACGTGACGCCGGCGATCAACTTGGATACCGCATCGTCCAGCAGACTCTTGATTCCCGTTGCGCGCATTTTCACCACCAGTTCGGCCTCGCCTTCGCCTTCGGCAACGGCGCGCGCCCAGTCCTCGCGCAGTTCCAGCAATTCGTAAAGCCCGATGCGCCCCGCATAGCCTTTGCCTCCGCAGTAAATGCAGCCGGACGGGTCGTGGATTATCCGGCCGGCCAGTTCGGGATGGTTGATCGATACGGCTTCCAGTTCAGTTATCGGCCTGGGGATGCGGCAGTATTTGCACAGGCGCCGGAGCAGGCGCTGGGCCACGGCAAGCCGCAGCGCGGCCGCGACCAGATACGGCTCGACGCCCATGTCGGTCAGACGCGTGACGGTTGCCGCGGCCGAGTTGGTGTGCAGCGTGCCCAGCACCATGTGGCCCGTCAGCGCCGCTTTGATGGCGATATCGGCGGTTTCCTTGTCCCGGATCTCGCCGACCATGATCACGTCGGGGTCATGGCGCAGAACGCTGCGCAGGGCTTTGGCGAAACTGACCTTGTCGGCGGCATCCACCTCGACCTGCGCGACGCCGCCGATTTCGTACTCGATCGGGTCCTCGATGGTGATGATGTTGACATGCCGCTCTTCCAGCAGCATGCGGATGGCCGCGTACAGCGTCGTGGTCTTGCCGCTGCCGGTCGGTCCGGTCATGATCATCATGCCCTGGATGCGGCGCAGGAAGCCTTCGATCCTGTGCCTGTGGTCCGGATCGAAACCCAGATGCTCCAGCGTCAGCGAGTCGGTCTGCACGGCCAGAAGACGCATCGTGACGCGTTCGCCGTATTTGGTCGGCAAGGTGGCCACGCGCACGTCGATGCGCCGTCCGCCGGACACGAACTGATGCGAAAAGCGGCCGTCCTGGGGCTGGCGCTTCTCGGCGATATCCAGATAGGCCATGACTTTCAGGCGGCTGACCAGCTCGGCGTAAATGTTGGCATTGATATGGCTGTACTGCTCCAGTTGGCCGTCGACGCGGAAGCGGATGGTCGCACCGTTAAAGCCCGGATCGATATGGATATCGGAAGCCTGGCGCATGTAGGCGGCATAGAGCAGTTCGTCGCCGGTACTGACGGCGCTGGAGTTGGCCTCGGCGGTTTTGGGCAATGCCTGAACCTGATGGCGGCTGTCGCCGTAGACCTGCTTGAGTTTTACATCCAGCAAATCCTCATCGCCGGCCCATAGCTGGACGGGCATTTTCAGCAGCCGTTCCAGCAGATTTGCCAGCGACGCGTTTTCAATATCCAGGCAGGCGACATGCATGACGCCGTTCAGTTCGATAAAGGGCAGGGCTTTCTGCCGCAACGCAATATTGGCAGGCAGCTTCAGCGCACAGGCCGGATCGATGCGCGCCAGGCCGATATCGAGCAGGTGAGTCTGGGGATCCAGGCCGACGTGATCGATGTATTCCACGGCCACCTGCAGTTCATCGCCTTCGGGCTGCACCCGGCACACCCTGGCTTTGCGTGTAAAGCGCCGGTGCTGGGCCTCGATGCTGACCGTGAGTGTCTGGCCTTCTTCGATCAGACCGGGGTGACCCGCAATAATCAGACCGGCGCCGCTGTCGGATGCTTCTTTGACATCGGCATGGCTTACCGTGATGCCGTTTTCGGCAAACATAGCCGCACGCCAGCCGCTGACAGGCTGGCGCTCTGCGCTTCTTTGTTCGGAAGCAGGCCTTTTAAGCTCTGATGGGTTTTGTCTCATGTATTTATAGTTATTATCATCGCGTAGAGAGCGCTCGGATGTTCTCTACGTCTGTTTGTTATTCAGTCAGGATTCACGCCGCCTGTGGGGGCGACTTCAGTCGCCTTCTGATATGGGCGACTAAAGTCGCCCCCACACAGGCGTTTATAAAAAACGTGTGCCCAATACGCTTACAGCCACAATTTCAACAGCCACTCCTGTTTTCCGTCGCCCTTGCCGTAGGCTTTCATCGTCAGCGATACCGGCAGCGCTTTAATGTCGCTGTCGGCCAATGTCGCCAAGGCCCGGTAGGTATCCAGATAGGTGCCGGCGAAACGGATATTTCTGATATTGATGGCAGCCGCTTTAGGATTTTTCTCGTCAGGGGCGGCAGGCTTTTTATCCTTGGGCGCTTTAGCTTTAGGATCTTTGGCTTTGGGATCGGCGGTTTCCTCCGGCGTTAAAAGATCCTTGAGCCAGTTCCGCGTGCTTTGCAGCGATTTGGGCAGATTTTTGTCGCCCGACTGGTCATTGGGAATCTCTTCAAGTATCTGCAAACGGTTGTCGTCGAAGATAACGGTAATGCGGTCTATGGCGTCATTGGTCGAGCGTTCGGGTGATAAAAAACCGCTTTTGGCCGCCAGTGCCGCATGCAGGGTTTTGGATTCCTGTTCAAGCTTGGCGATCTCTTCCTCCAGCCGTCTTTTTTCCTGTTCCATGCCCGGCATCGCATCCGCGTTGATGCCTTTGCTGAACATCTCCATGTACTGTTGCTCGGCTTTTTGGGACTTTTCCGTGATAAAGCCGCTGATAATCGCAAAATAAACCACCAGCACGCCCAGCGCCGGCAGGATGCGTTTTAGCAATTGCTCTCGTTGTTGTTCAGGTGTCATAGTCATTCAGGCGCTGATCCGTTATTGTTTTTCCGGCTCATGATGAAACCCGTCGATGCCTTTGTCGCGCAGGGCGATTTCAAATTCCCAGGGGCCGCCGTCTTCAAGCAGGTTCATGTTCTTTTTGGTCGGCGCCAGAATTTCCCAGCCCAGATCCGCCAGTTTCAGCTCCAGATAACCGGCCAGCTTGTTGGTCGATACGGCGTCCAGGCTGACGCCGCGGATTTTTATGTCATCGTTTTCGGCGACGACTTCCTCCAGCACCAGATTCTCGGGCCGGCCCGAGGCAACGGCGGCCAGTAATCGCGAGGGACGGTGCTGCAGTGCCTTGATCATTTGCGGCAACGTGTCCGAGTCGCCTTTGAGCTTGTCGAGCTTTGTTTTCAGCTTGTCGCGTTTTTCGCGATTGTCGGCTGACGATTTGCGCAAGGCGGTCATCGAGGTTTCGACTTTTTTCAGGGCTTCGGCCTCCTGGGTGAAATGCTGGGTCTGATACAGATGCCAGCTCAAATGGCCGGCGCAGATCAGCACGGCTACGGAGCCGCCGGAAGCCATCAGCAACAGATCCTTGTTGAGCTTGGATTGTTGAATCTGCATCGGCGCCGAAGGCGGCGTTTTTTTTGCCAGTGAGACGGCCCATAAGGCCAGCCAGTCCGGCAGCCGTTCGGTATTGCCTAAATGCACCGAATATACGGTTTCAGGCAATAATTCGATCATGTCGTTCAGCAGGGTCTCTGTGTGCGGAACCTCGCCTTGCTCATGCAGCCATTGCTCCAGTTGCGTATGCCAATGACGGTAGTCGAGCGAGAACAGCTGCATGGAAAAGCTGCTGTCGGGATGGCGCCGCAAGGCGACCAATTGCCTGGACCAGCATTCCAGTCTCAGCCAGTCCTCGTGCTCCGGGTTGGCCAAAGATTGCGACATGGCGGCGGGATGCAGCAGGCCGCCCAGCTGGCTGCCGGCTTTTTTCAGGGCTTTGTGGATGTCCTCGAAATGCAGCTGGTTGATCTGGCTCACCCAGTACGTGCTCATTTCATCCTTGTTGCTGAGCAGGTGATAGGCCAGCTTTGCGTCCAGCGCGGACTGGCCGGTCAGGCCTTCCAGCTCGAATTGCAGAGCCTGCAGCAGCGTGGCTTCGTCAACGCCTTCCACCTGCATGGAGGGAATGGTCAGCAGGGCGATCGGCAGGCGCATGTACAGCAGCCAGACTTTGCGGCCGAACGGTTTGCCGGCGGCGATTTGTCCGACGCATTCGGCCAGCTTTGCCGTCGTCGGGCAGCTGAAGTTGATAGCGTCCATATCACCGATCAGCACGCCCGTCTTGTCGAAATCGACCCGAAAGGTTTTGGCCTCGGTAATGAACAGCAGGCTGTGAGCCGGGCGTTTTTTGAATTGGGGGAATTTCATGGTTTTTTAACTACAAATAAAACCTTAGGTTCGTTACAGCGAAAGAGGCGCAGCCAGGAGCGGCTGCGCGTCTTGATGCCCATACCGCTGCATTCTTCTGGAAAAATGCAGGGGTATGAGGTGGGTGAGGAGGCGTCCGTGGCCTCTTCATCCGTCATCCTTGGAAAACATCTCCTTCGATACTTTCCGTCATCCCTTGCGGAAACCGCCGGGCGTCGGTTATTGGGGTGCCTATGGGCCCGGGGTAGTTGAATTGTTTCTGTCTGATAGGATGGCCAATGCTGTTCTGTCCATCCTGTTAAGCCAAGTAGAGTGGGCACGAGAGGTCTATGTCCACTCTGCTTGGCTCTTGCATTTGCGGCGGATCGCTAACCACCGATCCGCCTTATGGATTAAGGTTGGGTTGCCGGACAGCATGGCAACCCAACCTGCGCTACTGATCCTTTAGGGATTAGTTAGCTGCTCCTCTATTTTCCCAGCCCTGAGCCAGCAGTGTGTTTGCGCCAACCAGTCTACCTGCTGTAGGAGTTGCAGGATCAGCAGGTGGCACGTTAGCTACAACACCCAGAAACTTCGCAGGTTCGGTCACACCGGGGCAACCGGCGGTAGTGTTATCTGAATGTACCTGCAAGATTGCAATGAAGTGGGCATAAGCCTGGGCGGGCCCAGCTTTGGCATCTTTAGGGAAGTATATAGGCGCGGCAGCCATTGTAGACTGGATCAATTCATTGTTATCGCCAAGACCAACGCCAATGTAGTCATAGCAGGTTGAATTATAAGCCATCGGATCGCGACCTAATGCTGCTGCCACATGCTGTTGTTGAGCAGTTACCGTATAGCCCATGCCCGCTATATCCGTGAAGTCAGCGTCGCTAACCTCTGCAAACGTACCGCCTTCATTACCACCCAGCATAAGCATATTCGTGCTTGTACCAAACGTTTTATTTTCGATAGTAGGATCGTTATTCACCGCCATGTTTATTCCAGACTTCGCAAGGGAAACAGCTCCAACAGAATTCGCTGCATAGGTAACTGGCGTGAACATCGCAGTATTGGCCAAACCGCAATAAACGTCACCTGCAGTTTGCGCACCGGCGCAAGAACCTGTTCCAGGTCCTACATTATCATTGGTCAATGTGTCTACATGCGGCGGCAAATGGCCTTTCTCTGACACATAACGCAGCATTGCGCTGTTCAGCTGCGCCACGTTATTGGAATTGGTGCTGTCATGGGTGGTCTGGGTAAAGCTGCCGACATATGGCACTAGCAAGCCTGCCAAGCCGATCAGAATCAACAATACCACCGTCAATTCGATTAAAGTCATACCCGCCTGGCGAGTCATATTGTTATAATGCTTCATGAAGGGTTACTCCCTATTTTTATTAGTTAATGATTAAGTTTAAGTTGCCATTAACAAAGTTGTTGGCGGCAGAGCTCGACCCTCTGCCGCCAACCGGGGGTAACCTTTCCCCCACCCTCCTAAAATACCTTTAGTTCGCCATCCCGGCTCTGCCCATCCTGGAACGAATTAACTCGCATGGTCACAATGTATAAAGCAATAGCTGTGCCATATTTGTAAGTTATTGATTTCAGAGAAAATACTATTTTTAATTGAAGGCTATTTTAAAAAACCCTTAAACGGCATTTTAAAAACTGTGTGAAATGCCGCACTACTGCGTGAAATGCCCTATTTTTTATAAGTTATATGTAAGTGTTATTCAGGTAGTTCTGTAAGCTATTGATTACAAAATGGCATTATTTTTTGGCTGAGGCATACCTTAAAAAAATTGTGTGAAATGCCGCATTTCTTGTAAGTTAGGTTTGTGCATGAGCTAATTCGCCACTATTAAAGCCAATACCCTCAAAATATCCGGGCTATGCGCGGCCAGTGCGGTAGGCTGGGTTGGAGCTTTAGCGGAAACCCGGCATGGGCGGCTCCGAAATGCCGGGTTTACCAACCCAGCCTACCGCTGTCAAAAACGGCGGTGCTCGGCGCGGCAAAAACAAGCTAATGCCCGCTATTGACATTCATTTATGACTTCGATCCCGTACTGAAAGTGATCCGATAGAGGCAAACCGGCCGGGAAAGCGCTATGATAATCCCGCACAATTTGTTGAATTTAACCGACAGGACAATTACATGAACAAAAAAGTCTTACATTGCTTGATACTGCTGGCCTTGACGCCTGTTGCCGCCCATGCGGAGTACCCTAACATGAGCCAGGAGCAAATGCAGAACATGATGGCGCAGGCCCAGAAAATGCAGGCCTGTTTCAGTCAGGCCGATCCGGCGGCCATGCAAAAAATGGCTGAGCAGGGGCAAGCTTTCCAGGCCGAGATTTCAGCTCTGTGTAAAAGCGGCGATCGCGATGGCGCCCAAAAACGTGCTGTGGCGTATGCGAAGGAAATGATGAACGATAAAGCCTTTCAGGTCATGAAAAAATGCGGCGAAGAGATGGCCCAGGCAATGCCGCAAATGAATATGGTCAAGGATTACAGCGATGCCAAACAAGGCCATGTCTGTGACAATCACTAGGGCTTAAGGACGGCCTGCCATCCATCGCCTCCTGAAGCTGCACAACAATAAAAAACTGTGAGAGGGTATTTATGATATATCAAGTCGAAGGTGATATTCTGTTGAGCAAGGCCTACGCCATCGCACACGGCGTAGGGCTCAACGATCCGATGGACAAAGGCCTGGCGCTGGCGCTGCATACCCGGCATCCGGCCATGCGCAGGGATTTCGAACGCTGGTGCCATCAGCACAATACCAGGCCCGGCGAAGCGTGGCTGTGGGTCGGGCCCGATAACGCTCATATCGTCAATTTGATCACGCTGGAAATCGTGGATTCTCCCGAGCATCATTTCGGCAAGGCGACGCTCAGCAATCTGAAGCATGCGCTGGACGCCCTGGTGAAAATCATTGCAAAAGAAAAAATACCCTCGATCGCCTTGCCGCGGCTGGCGACAGGCACGGGCGACCTGGACTGGGACGACGTGTGGCCGCTCATAGAAAACAGCTTGGGCGAACTTGATATTCCGGTGTATGTCTATACGACCTATCATACCGGTCAGCAGGCTCATGAACCGATAATTTAAACAGTGCCGGTAACTATTTATCCGCACATCCTTACTACCCTGGAAGAGAAGATCATCTTGCCTGAACCTATTCAATTAAAAATTCACCACGTCAGCATTCTTGTTGCCGATACGGCAAAAGCGCTGGCGTTTTACAGCGGCGTGCTGGGAATGAAAACCTGCGAGCGCCCCCCGTTGCCGTTTCCGGGCGCCTGGCTGCAGCTCGGCACGCAACAGCTTCATCTGATTGAATTGCCCAATCCCGACCAGGGCAGGATAGCGCCTGAGCATGGCGGTCTGGATCGGCATACCGCTTTTCTGGTCAATGACTTCCAGGCCGCCAAGCGTATTTTGGAACAGCAGGGCATTCGCTATACCTTGAGCAGATCGGGCCGCCCGGCCCTGTTTTGCCGCGATCCGGACGGCAATGCCGTGGAGCTGATTCAGGACCCGGATGTCGAGCGGTGAATTGACGGCTGCGCTTGGGTCGAATTCATTCGACCCAAGCGGAACGGGGTTTGCAACCCCGTTCCTAACGTTTCCATGATGTCTGGGTTAAGTGGCTGCTCTTGATCTGTGCGAAACATTTCGGACGGGGCAACATGCCCCGTCCGGCTCGGGAGAATTCATTCGACCAGTGCGAATGAATTCGACCTTACGCAAGCCAGCGTTCTGCCGGTGCTGGCCATGTCGCCAAGCGGAACGGGGTTTGCAACCCCGTTCCTAACGTTTCCATGATGTCTGGGTTAAGTGGCTGTTCTTGATCTGTGTGAAACATTTCGGACGGGGCAGGAATTCATTCGACCAGTGCGAATGAATTCGCACCTACACAATCGCTTTGACCGCATCGGCCAGCAGGGCGTCGAGGTTGATGCAGGACGTCGGATGATCGATGCTGTCCGTGCTCCAGATGGCTTTGATGCCGGCTTCGAGAATGTGGGCTTCGGCATCGCCGCAGAACAGCGGGTGCGTGACGGCGACATAAATATCACTGGCGCCGGCTGCCTTCAGCAAGCGGGCCGCCTTGGCCAGCGTTCTGCCGGTGCTGGCCATGTCGTCTACAATCACGACAGGCTTGCTGGCGTAGTCATTTGCCGGCAAAGTCATTTCAACGTGTCTGTCGCCCAGCCGTTCTTTGTGCGCGATCGCATAGTCGAAACCGATCTGCCGCGCGATTCTTGAGACCCATTGTTCCGATTCGCTGTCCGGCCCCAGCAGTACGGCGTAATCGAGCTGCTTCTTCAGAAAGCAGCCGATCTCATCGGCCGCGGTCAGACTGATCGCATTTTTGATCGGAATGGCTTGATCCAGTGACGCGATGCGATGCAGGTGCGGGTCGACGGTCAGTACGTCATCGAATAGGCCGGCCAGCATTTTGCCGATGATGCGCTGGCTGACCGCTACGCCGGGTTGATTGGCGAAATCCTGGCGCATATAGCTTAAGTAAGGCGCAACCAGCGTCAGGCGTTTGGCGCCCAGTTCGCGGGCCGTAGAAGCGCACAGCAGCAGTTCGATCAGTTTGTCGTTGGGTTGGTTGAGGCTGCGGCAGAAGATGACGTGTTCCGGCAATGACGGCGGCAGCTGCACAAAGCTCTCGCTGTCGGGGAAGTGGTGTACCGTGACTTCGGCCAGTTCGGCGTTCAGGCGGCTTGCCAGCCGTTGCGCCTGGCTCAGATAATCGGGGAAGGCAAGTATGATCATGGTGGATTCCGGATTAGAAGGCGATCAGCGAGGTAAGCGCCAGCTCGTCGCCGCCAATGGTGTAGCCGTTATTTTGCGCGGACAGATTCTTGGCGAAGGTGAAATCGGCCGGGAATTCGGCATGGATGCGGTACAAAACATCGCCTTTTTTTACCGGATTGCCCAGTTTTTTGAACAAGTCGACGCCGGCTCTTTTCAGCATGGGGGCCCCGGCAAGGCTCGCGATTTTAGCCATCTGGAAGTTGTCGATATTGGTGATGAAGCCGTCGCGGTCGGCATAGACTTCATGGCAGAGTTTTCCGGCATGCAGGTCGATCGGCTTGGAGCCTTGCGCCTGAATCAGCGCCTTCATCTTGGCCCAGGCCCGGCCGGATTCCAGGATGTCGCGGGCGATGGCATAGCCTTGGCCGCCGCGCACGTCGGGATCGAATTCGATGATCCGGCCGGCCAGCTGCAGGGCTTTCTGGCGCAGATCGGTTGAGGCGTCGGGATCATTCTGCAATACCTGCATGATATCCCGGGCTTCCAGCACCGGGCCTATGCCGCGGCCTATCGGCTGGCGGCCGTCGGTGATCATGACTTCCAGATGGATGTCGAGGCGGTCGCCGACGAACTCGAACAATTTGCGCAGGGCCAGGGCCTGGCGCATGTGCCGGACTTTGGCCGTGGGGCCGACGGGAATATCGATCAGCAGATGCGTGGAGCCGGCGGCAAGTTTTTTGGACAGGATAGAGGCCACCATTTGCCCTTGCGAATCGATGCCCAGCGGGCGTTCGACGGAAATCAGCATGTCATCGACCGGCGCCAGCCGGGCCGTTCCGCCCCAGGCCAGGCAGCCGCGTTCCTTGCGCACGATTTCGTGCATCTGGTCCGGCGACAGATTGACTTCGGCCAATACTTCCATGGTATCGGCGGTGCCGGCCGGCGAGGTGATGGCGCGGCTCGATGTCTTCGGGATCAGCATGCCGTGCGCGGCGACGATCGGCACGACCAGCATCGAGGTGCGGTTGCCGGGAATGCCGCCGATGCAGTGCTTGTCGGCGACTAACGTTTCGTGCCAATTGATGCGCTCGCCCGATTGCAGCATGGCCCGGGTCAGGTAGAATAGTTCGTCTCGGTCCAGGTTATTTTGCCCCGTGGCGACCAGGAAGGCGGCCATTTCCATTTTCGAATAACGGGCTTCGGCGATATCGGTCGTGATGCCGATGAAGTCATCCTGGCTCAAGCGTTCGCCTTCAATCTTGCGGCGCACGGCATCCATGGATTTGGGGTGTTCGGCATGATCGACCGTCACGAGAGATTCTTCGGCGACGTTCAACTGTGCGAACGCCTGTTCGGACAAGCCCAGCTGGTCCGGCAGCACGATCGACGCATCATCGACGACATTGAGCACGGCAACCACTTTGGCGCCATTGGCGCTGACCAGGATTTTGGATAGCGCCTGGAACCCTTCAGCACGGTAAATACCGCATTCGCGATGCATATAAGCCACGTTTTCATGATAGGTATCGATGGCGATACGGCGTATTTTCAGGGTGTCGGTGCTCATGGGTAAACTGTTCAGTCGGACGATGGGGTCGATGATGCGATCTGGATTGGCCGTTGTCAACAAACGAATGCGCGGATTTGGGATTTGCACAGGCCCCGGCCAGGGCCTATCATGCGTTTTACTTTGCTTTTTAATTTTGGGGAACGGCATGGAAAAATGCGCATGGGCACTGGCAGGCCCCCTGGAAGAACAATACCATGATCTCGAATGGGGCGTTGCCGTGCATGATGATCGGCTGCTTTTTGAATTTCTGATACTGGAAGGCGCGCAGGCAGGCTTGAGCTGGGCCACGATTTTAAAAAAGCGCGCCAGCTATAAAGAAGCTTTCGATGATTTTGATGCCGAAGCAGTGGCCGGTTACGATGCCATAAAAATCGACGAACTATTGTCCAATCCGGACATTGTCAGGAACAAACTGAAAGTGCAGGCCGCTGTCAGCAATGCCCGGGCTTTTTTAAAGGTCCGGCAGGAATTCGGTACATTCAACGATTACATCTGGCGATTCGTTGATGGCCGGCCCGTGCGCAATGCCTGGAAAAGCGCTGCCGAAATTCCGGCGGCGACGCCGGCATCGGATCTCATGAGCAAGGACTTGAAGCGGCGCGGCTTTAAATTCGTGGGCAGCACGATTTGTTATGCCTATATGCAGGCGGTAGGCATGGTCAATGATCATACGGTCGATTGTTTCAGATACGGGCAAGTCTGAGAATTCATGCGATTAATCAAAACATCAAAACCGGCCTATCACTATTATAATGACGGCGAGGCGCTTTCGCCGTGGCGGGAATCGCTCAATGAGGTTATTTTCGGCTCCGAGACGCCCTTGGGCAGGGCGTTCGACATCGGTTTGAGCATCAGCATCGTGCTCAGCGTAATCGTGATCATGCTCGACAGCGTCGAAGCTATTCAAAACCGGTACGGGCAAGCCATTTATATTACTGAATGGCTATTTACCCTGCTGTTTACACTGGAGTACGGATTGCGTTTGATCAGCGTGCGCCGGCCCTGGCTGTATTTCACGAGCTTCTTTGGTCTGGTCGATCTGGTTTCGATACTGCCCAGCTATCTGATCCTGTTGTTTCCGGGCGCGCAGTCCATGCTTGCCATACGCATTTTACGGCTGCTTCGGGTTTTCAGGATTCTCAAGCTGTCAGCCTACATGGATGAAGCACAAATCATGATGGCGGCATTAAGCAAAAGCTCGCGAAAAATCATGGTGTTTCTTTATTCCGTATTTATGATCGTGGTTGTGCTCGGCTCATTGGTTTATGTCGCAGAAAGCAGGGAAGCCGGTTTTACCAGCATTCCAAGATCGGTTTATTGGGCTATCGTAACGCTGACGACGGTCGGTTATGGCGATATTTCGCCGCAAACGCCGCTGGGCCAGTTGCTCGCTTCTACGATCATGATCATGGGTTATGGCATTATTGCGGTGCCTACCGGCATCTATAGCGCCGAGTTGATCAGGACGTACACAGAAGGAAAAGTCAGGAATGACGCCTGTCCCGATTGCGGGCGGACCGGGCATGATTTCGATGCCGATTATTGCAAATACTGCGGCCATGCTCTGGAAGATTAGCCTGTCACGGCTTAAGTTGTTTAATTTATTTTGGAGGAGTCTATCGCTATGCGTTATCTGCACACCATGGTTCGGGTCAAAGACCTGGACGAATCGCTTGATTTTTATTGCAACAAGCTGGGGTTGGTCGAATCTCACCGGATAGACAATGACAGCGGCCGTTTCACCCTGGTTTATCTGCATGCTCCGCGCGACGCCGAATTGGCCGCTAAAACCCATGCGCCGCTAATTGAGCTGACCTATAACTGGGATACCGAAGACTATGCTGGCGGGCGCAATTTCGGCCATCTGGCGTTTGAAGTCGATAATATCTATGAGACCTGCCGGAAACTGATGGATGCCGGCGTGCTGATCAACCGCCCGCCGCGCGACGGCCATATGGCATTCGTGCGCTCGCCCGACAATATTTCCATCGAGCTGCTGCAAAAAGGCCATGTGCTTGCACCTGAAGAGCCGTGGTTTTCCATGCAGAACACCGGCAGCTGGTAGTTAAAAATTCCCTGTATATTTAATCTTATGGTCCGCGGTCGGCTTCAGTCCGCGGACGATCAGAAGTTTCCTATGTCCGTCATTTCGAGAACAATACGATAAGGTGCGCTAGTTCGTAGGACGCTGCCGGCGTAAAGCCTGTCCTGAGCGCGGTTGAAGGGAGGCGCATCTGTCGCGATTGATGCGCTGGAGATTATAGATTGGAATGAGGTTCCATAACCCTCTGGGCGACACCGCCGGTACGTATTCATTCCAACAGCTGAGGCAGGTAAGAATGTTTGTCTTGGATATAACCGCTGTGCTACAGTTTATGCACAAGCTGTGCGTCTGGCAGCGGTATTTCATAGCGCCAGCTCTGTTCAGCAGTTAGTCGTAACACCCGTCAGTGAGAAGGACTTCCATGACCAATGATTTCCCCAAAACCCCTTACGATGCCTGGCAGCAGCAACGCTGCCATCCCAATGCGCCTGCCGGCGGAGGCGGCCCCGGCTGCTTTACCAGCGCGGATCCTTTTCGAGCCAGCAGTTCCGGCTGGCAAGACCTGCCCCATCCCGACTCGCCGGCGGCACGCTACCTGACACCGCAGGAGATCCGCGCTCCGGATCTCGCCGAACGGGTGCGGGCTGTCGTCCAAGCCTATACTCGGACTCTGCGCCTGGCGCCTGCGGCGGTTTACCGGGAAACCGGCTGCCAATTGGATCAGATTATTGACGGTTTACTGCCTGGCCTTCTGCAGATGCTGGCGGCGCTCGGCATCAGCGCCATGGCAGGCGCCAGCACCGGCGCGGCCGTCGGCTTCTTTCTCGGCGGCGTAGGCGCGGCGCCCGGCGCTATAGTCGGCGGCGAATTAGGCCTGGAAGCCGGCACCGCGCTGCTTACTTGGCTGGGATTGGGTTTTCTCGCGACCGCTATCGGCCAGGGCATGGGCGAGTTGACGGGTGTTCTCAGGCGCGCCATCCATTGTGCCTGGCATGCGCCGGAACATCGTTACCCGCCCTTCGAAATCGACAGGGCGGCTGAAGATATGGCCCGGGCGGCGGGCATTTTATTCCGCCTGATACTCCAGGGCCTGCTGGCTTATGTGCTCAAGAACGGCGCAGTCAGCGCCAGCCGGGCCGCGGCATCGACAGGCCAGGCTGTCATTAGGGGCAGCACCGGCGCTGCCGCCGACGCAACGCTGGCCGAAGTCTCCGCGCTGCTGCGGAACAGCAAACTGCCGGATGGGTTTGTCGTCTGGCTTGAAAAGAACTGGGAAGACCTGAAACGAAATCCCAAGCTGGTAAATAAGAAAGCCGATGCGAATAGTTCATCTCAAGCATCATCGCCGGTAACGACTCCATCTAAATTGAAAGCCTTGAAGGAAAGACAGGAGCATGATGATGTTACGGAAATTTCCGGTAATCAAAATCAACCTGTCGCTGAAAGATCCAATCATGAGAAAGCGACTTTAGGTGAACGAACTGCTCACGACAGGACGACGGGAAAAAACTCTGAAACGCGTTTAGCAGAAGCTTTGCGTGATGAGACAGGTCAACATTTGAAACGCAAACATGCTACCTATGCAGGCGGTCATAAAGATGGAAAAGTAGTTGTGGGTTGTTCTAGTAATCCAGCAGGATGTGCCGAAAACGACATAGCTCGTCAATTGGGTTCTGACGCTAATATGACAGGAGCAAAAGGTTGGCGAAGAAGTTATGAAACAGGTCAATTAGAATGGACCGATATTCCTGTTTGTACAAGATGCCAATCAAAATATAGTCGTGGTCAATTCCCCAGTGATATTAAGTATGATGCAGGTGGTGCTTGGAGCAAATAATTTTCCATCATCTTATAATCATCTAGAGCAATAATTAAATACTTGGACAAGCAATGAATATTCAAAAAATCAAAGATGAAATACTGAGTATTAACTGGTCTGTTTACAATGGACCTAAATACTATGACCCATATAATGTGGCAGATGCCTTAATTTCTTTGTTAGAACTAAAAGATATTAAGCAAGCAGAGGAAATTGGTCATAGAGTAATTTCTGCAATAGGCAATGACCATGCAGGTACGTATTACCCTGCTGTTTTGTCAGCTTTAGAGATTATAATTTCAATAGAAAAAGAGCCAAACAATAAAACCAGGAAAATATGCGCTAATTCAATACTAAATAATTTATATTACTTTGAGCCTGAAATAGGAAGTTATTCTGGATGTACAACTGCGCAACTAAAGGAGTTCGCAAATAACAAACTAGAAGTATACTCTGACGACAACCGTACAGAGGATTAAATTTTTTATTAAAAACTGCGGAATGAGAGCGCGCGGTAGGATGCGGTAAGGCGCGAACTGCATCGATCAGATTTCCATTGGAACTCGGTGGCACATGGTTAGGTACAGCAGGTAAAGAATTGGCTGCATTCCAGCCTCATGTTTATGTCGCGCGAGGGGGCACCTGAATGGGATAATGAAATCGATTTATCCAGCATTACGGCAAGAGAATAACGCGAATGATGCGGTTCGTGCCTTACTGCATTCTACCCGCCCCGTTAGGGGCTGTAAAGCCTGCCAAATATCTTCAGCCTCTATCCTGCGCTTTCACGAATTTAAAAGCATTCTCTGCCTTTGGCTGATATGATTCATTCCTTTTTGCCAGAATCCATGAAGAACAATTCTGGCGAAGACTGTAAATTATTGAGGCGCACATGCAAGAACTTACTAACCAAGAATTATACCAAGCCCTGGCATATGCCAAGAGCATCGACGAGGATACCGGCAGAAAAATGCTTGAGCAATTCCAGCTTGATCAGACCGCGCTCGCTCAGACTATTTTCGGTGTATTTCCAGCCCTTGTCGCCAAAGAAAATCAGGACATGTCTTATTTGTTCATGGATCTGTGTTTCGATGTGCTTTGCATCTTTCAAAAGGCTTTCGGTCCGCTGCCTCCCCAAAATGAAATGGATTTTGACTGGGCTGCAAAGCAAGCAGTGCTTATGGATGCGGAACTGCAATCGTTAATCCAGGAAAATCCTATGGATGACAAGCTCAGGGCTAAACTGCAGGATAGATTCACAAAACGGGCATTCGAGGATAGTCCTCAGATGGGCTTGGTGAAGCTCATGAATGAAGCGATTGACGATTACGCCTCGGAAAGCCCCAGCCGGGTTTCGGCGATCAAGCCAACCCAAACCATGATCGCTGTCGTAATTCGCCTGTTTGACAATCTTTATACGCAAGCGAGTAGCAAGGGGCTTTAAGCTGTTGGGCTGCAAACGGATATCAGTAGTTTTCCTATTGAGAAATACTGTTTGCTGAGTTAAACGCTAAACGATGGAGAAAACTTCTTCAGAAGCTGTATTCTGCCGAAATAATCGTTTAGCGTGATGAAGACACAAAATGCCTCACATCTGAAATGCCGTTTTGCAATCTTGTTGCTCTTCATGCTTTCGATAGGGTCGACAAATGGTTGTGCAGTACGTGTGGTGCCGCCGCGGCAGCTGAGTGAGCCGGTTTCCGTGTTCCTGCTGGATCATGGACAGCATTCCAGCCTCGTGCTTCCCGGCAAAACTGGCGGGCTGGTTCGATACTCTTATGGTGATTGGCAGTATTATGCCCTGGGGCACACCGGCCTGGTCAGCGGCTTTAATGCATTGTTCATAGACACGCCTGCAGCGCTGGGGCGCCGCGAGTTGCCGGGTCCGCAGACTGCGGCGAATGTACGCAGCCTGATACGCATCGGTATCGAGCAGCTATTTGAACTGCACGCAGAGTCATTGGATGTAAGCCGATTACGTGACGATTTGGATAATTTGTTCAATTCGGCGCAGGCATCGCGAATCTACAATGCGAAAATGGATCTGTACTTCGTGCCGCACCCTGAGCCCTATACGCTTTGGCATAATTCCAACCTGATGGTCGCGCGATGGCTTGGCGTCTTGGGTTTTAAGGTGCGGGGAAATCCGATAGCTTCAAACTGGAGCGTGGTCGATGACTGATGTTCCAGTATAAATATCTGTTTTTTTTGATTTAACTGAAATCAGTTGACGCTAAACCGGCTTATCCATAGGGATTATGGAGCAAAAAAAGGGCGATTGCACTCATGCAGTCGCCCTAAACAGGTATTAACGTGAATAGTTTTTTCAGATGGCGTTTCTGATGCGCTCCATGGCTTTTTCCAGATTGTCCATGCTGGTGGCAATGGAAATGCGGATATGGCCTGGACAGCCGAACGCAGAACCGGGGACCAGCGCGACACCGGCTTTTTCGATCAAATACTCGGCGAATTCAAGGTCGTCATTGATGTTGTCGAGTCTTGCGATCAGCTTTTCTACGTTCGGGAAGACATAAAACGTGCCGTCTGTACCTATGCAGTCGACGCCGTCCATTTTGTTGAATTCCGCGACGACGAAATCATGGCGCTTTTTGAATTCGACGCGCATATCGTCGATAAACGACTGATCGCCGGTCAAGGCCGCTTCAGCGGCGACTTGCGAAATCGAAGTCGGGTTGGAGGTGCTCTGTGACTGGATCGTGGTCATGGCCGCAATCAGATCGACGGGGCCTGCCGCATAGCCGATGCGCCAGCCGGTCATCGAATAGGCTTTCGATACGCCGTTCATGACGACGGTGCGGTCGTACAGTTCAGGATACGCATTCAGGATATTAACGAATGTGCCTTTTTCCCAGAGAATATGCTCGTACATATCGTCGGTGGCGATGATGATGTTCGGGAAGTCCTTGAGCACATCGCCGATGGCTTTCAGTTCATCCAGGGTGTAGGCGATGCCGGACGGGTTGGACGGACTGTTGATGAACATCAGCCGGGTCTTGTCGGTAATGGCGGCGCGCAACTGTTCCGGGGAGATTTTAAATTGCTGAGCCTGTGTGGTTTCAATAATGACCGGCACGCCGTCTGCCAGCAGCACCATGTCCGGATAAGAGACCCAGAACGGCGCGGGAATAATGACTTCATCGCCCGGATTGATCAAGGCTTGAATCAGATTGTACGAGCTTTGTTTGCCGCCGCAGGAAACCAGGATCTGCTTGGGCTGGTAATCCAGTCCGTTGTCGGTTTTAAATTTATTGATAATGGCTTTTTTTAAGCTTGGAATGCCGTCAACTGCAGTATATTTGGTAAAACCATTGTCTAGTGCCTTAACAGCGGCTGCTTTGATATGATCCGGTGTATCGAAATCCGGTTCACCCGCGCCTAGGCTGACAATATCTTTGCCTGCAGCCCGCATCTCGGCAGCTCTGGCGGTAATGGCCAGGGTAGGAGAGGGTTTAACTGCTTGCACTCTATCAGATAGTTTGATGCTCATATTACGCCGTGTAGAATCAATGTCAAAAATAACGGGGATTATACTCTGTATAATGGCCTGCTAATAGTCTGCTGTTAAAAATGATTAATTTCTTGAGATGTATTGAGTGAAAAAACAATTTAAAATTCAAAGTCGTTTCAAGCCGGCCGGCGACCAGCCGACAGCCATTAAACAGCTGGTTGAAGGCTTGGGTGACGGCGAGGTCCACCAGACGCTGTTGGGCGTCACCGGGTCCGGCAAGACGTTTACAATCGCGAATGTCATCAGCGAGGTCCAGCGTCCTGCGATGATTCTGGCGCCGAATAAAACGCTGGCGGCACAGTTGTATGGCGAGATGAAAGAATTCTTTCCTGAAAACAGCGTCGAATATTTTGTCTCTTATTATGATTATTACCAGCCAGAAGCGTATGTGCCGGCTTCCGATACGTTCATCGATAAGGATGCCTCGCTGAACGAGCATATCGAGCAGATGCGCCTGTCGGCCACCAAGGCGCTGATCGAGCGTCAGGACACGATTGTGGTCGCGACCGTATCGGCGATTTACGGTCTGGGCGAGCCGGAATCGTACTTCAAAATGGTCCTGCACCTGGTCAAAGGCGATATGATCGATCAGCGCGCCATTTTGCGCCGTCTGGCCGAAATGCAGTATACGCGCAATGATGTGGAATTGCGCCGCGCCACGTACCGCGTGCGCGGCGAGGTCATCGATATTTTTCCGGCCGAATCCGATCAGGAGGCTTTACGCGTTGAATTGTTCGATGACGAAGTCGAGCGCCTGTCGTTGTTCGATCCCTTGACCGGCGAAGTCCTGCGCCGCGTGGCGCGTTATACGGTCTATCCGAAGAATCACTATGTCACGCCGCGCGAGCAGTTGCTGTCTGCTGTCGACAAGATCAAGATCGAGCTCAAGGAGCGCCTGGAGCAGCTGCGCTCGTTAAACAAGCTGGTCGAAGCGCAACGGCTGGAGCAAAGGACGCTGTTCGATATCGAGATGATACTGGAGGTCGGCTATTGCTCCGGTATCGAGAACTATTCGCGTCATCTGTCGGGCAGAGGCCCCGGCGAAGCGCCGCCGACCATGTTCGATTATTTGCCGGCCGATGCGCTGGTCATCATTGATGAAAGCCATGTCACGGTGCCGCAGATCGGCGCCATGTACAGAGGCGACCGCTCGCGCAAGGAAACGCTGGTCGAATACGGCTTCAGATTGCCTTCGGCACTCGATAACCGGCCGTTGACGTTTGAGGAGTTCGAGGTGAAATCGCCGCAACGGATCTACATTTCGGCAACGCCCGGTCCTTATGAAAAAGCGCACTCCGGCGTATTTGCCGAACAGGTAGTCAGGCCGACCGGATTGCTCGATCCAGAGGTCGAGGTGCGCCCGGCCACTACGCAGGTCGACGATTTACTGTCTGAAATCAATCGGCGCATTGAGCTAAAGGAGCGCGTGCTGGTGACGACGCTGACTAAAAGGATGGCCGAAGACCTGACCGAATATTACCTGGAGCACGGCGTACGCGTACGCTATCTGCATTCTGATATCGATACGGTGGAGCGCGTCGAGATCATCCGGGACTTGCGCCTGGGGCAGTTTGATGTGCTGGTCGGCATCAATCTGTTGCGTGAGGGACTGGATATCCCGGAAGTATCTTTGGTTGCCATTCTGGATGCCGACAAGGAAGGTTTTTTGCGTTCGGTCGTGTCGTTAGTACAAACCATCGGTCGTGCTGCCAGAAACGTCCGAGGCAAGGCGATTCTGTATGCCGATCGCATAACCAAATCCATGCAACAGGCGATTGACGAAACCGAACGCCGCCGCGAAAAACAGCGCCGCTTTAATATTGAGCATCATATAGAGCCGGCCACCGTCTACAAGTCCGTGACCGACATTATGCAGACGTCGATCCCCGGCGCCGGCATTTCGTTCGGCGGCGATAAGAAAAAGGTGGCAGAGCTGGCTGCGGACTACAAAGTCATGTCGCCCAAGCAGTTGGGCAAGAAGCTGAAGCAGCTGGAAGAGGCCATGTATCAGCATGCCAAAAACCTTGAATTTGAACAGGCGGCAAAAATCCGCGATGAAATTAAAGCGCTTCAGGAAGAAATATTGGTTTAAAAGGTTGCATAATAAAATTCTGCCGGTATAATAGCTGGCTCTGAAGTTACACAGGCTTCAGGCGCGTAGCTCAGTTGGTTAGAGCACCACCTTGACATGGTGGGGGTCGTTGGTTCGAGTCCAATCGCGCCTACCAGACTATATAAAGCACTGCTATCGCGGTGCTTTTTTTATTGTACTAACTAACCATAGTTGACGAAAAATGCCGGTAATTACCCTTCCTGATGGCTCTCATCGCGAGTATGAACAAGCTGTTACAGTGATGGATGTTGCCCAATCCATCGGTGCCGGTCTGGCCAAGGCGACTTTGGCAGGCAAGGTGGACGGCAAGCTCGTCGATGCGAGTACACTAATCGATCACGACGCTACGCTTCAAATCGTCACGGCAAAAGACGAAGACGGTGTCGATGTCATTCGTCATTCCACGGCACACCTTTTGGCTCAGGCCGTCAAAGAATTATTTCCCAACGCGCAAGTCACTATCGGGCCGGTCATCGAAAACGGCTTTTATTACGATTTCGCCTACGAGCGTCCTTTTACTCCCGATGATCTGGCTGCCATCGAAAAGAAAATGCAGGAGTTGGCTGACAAGGATTATTCGGTCAAGCGCTATGTGTTGCCCAGAGATGAGGCGGTAAAGTTCTTCAGAAATCAGGGTGAAGAGTACAAGGCTGAAATCATCGAGTCCATTCCGGCCAATGAAGATTTATCTTTGTATGAGCAGGGCGGGTTTACCGATCTATGCCGCGGTCCCCATGTGCCGAGCACAGGCAAATTAAAGGCATTCAAACTCATGAAGATTGCCGGCGCCTACTGGCGCGGCAATTCCGATAACGAAATGCTGCAGCGCATTTACGGTACGGCATGGGGCGATAAAAAAGAACTGCAGGCCTACCTGCATCGTTTGGAAGAAGCGGAAAAGCGCGACCACCGTAAATTGGCCAAGACCCTGGATTTATTTCATGCGCAGGACGAAGCGCCCGGCATGGTATTCTGGCACGATAAAGGCTGGACCATTTACCAGCAGGTTGAGCAGTATATCCGCAAAAAACTGCGCGCTAACGGCTACGGTGAAGTAAGAACACCGCAGGTTGTGGACCGCTCCTTATGGGAGAAGTCCGGTCACTGGGATAAGTTCGGCGACATGATTTTCACGACGCATTCGGAAAATCGCGATTACGCCATTAAGCCCATGAATTGCCCCTGCCACGTGCAGATTTACAATCAAGGTATTAAAAGCTACCGGGATTTACCGATCCGTCTGGCGGAATTCGGTTCCTGCCATCGCAATGAGCCTTCAGGTACATTGCATGGTCTGATGCGGGTCAGAAACTTTGTGCAGGATGATGCGCATATCTTTTGTACAGAAGAGCAGATTCAGGATGAAGTGTCGACCTTTATCGACTTGCTGTTTGATGTTTACAAAGACTTCGGTTTTGAAGAGGTCATTATCAAATTATCAACCCGTCCGGAAAATCGCGTAGGTGATGATGCGGTCTGGGATAAGGCTGAAAGCGCGTTGGAACTGGCGCTTAACAACAAAGGCCTGAAATGGGACCTGCAGCCGGGTGAAGGTGCTTTTTACGGTCCTAAAATTGAATTCTCGTTAAAAGATTGTATCGGCCGTGTCTGGCAGTGCGGCACGATTCAGGTCGATTTCTCCATGCCTGGCCGTTTGGGCGCTACTTATATCGCCGAAGACAGCTCCAGGCAGGTGCCGGTCATGTTGCACAGAGCCATACTGGGTTCGTTAGAGCGCTTTATCGGTATTCTGATCGAGCAGCATGCAGGTACGTTTCCGGTTTGGCTGGCGCCAGTGCAGGCGGTGTTGATGACGATCACTGACCGGCACGCCGACTACGCGTCAGAGCTTGCTCGAAACCTCGAAAAGCAAGGTTTCAGGGTGAAATTAGACTTGAGAAATGAAAAGATCGGGTTTAAAATTCGAGAGCACTCTATGCAGCGTGTGCCGTATCTTCTGGTGATCGGGGATAAGGAAATGGAAGATCAAACCGTTTCAGTGCGCACACAGAAGGGTGAAGATTTAGGTAGTCTGTCAATCGGTGCATTTACCGAGCGGTTAGCAAAAGAGATTGAAGACAAAAAGTAACCATACTTTGGAGGATTAAGATATCGCTGCTAAAAAAGATGAAATACGCCTGAACGATGCCATTACAGCCAGACGAGTAAGGGTAACAGGTGTAGATGGAGAAGCATTAGGCATTATCTCGTTAGACGAAGCCAAACAGATTGCTTATGCTGCGGACTTGGATTTAGTGGAAATATCGCCAAACGCGGATCCTCCCGTTTGTAAGATAATGAACTATGGTAAATACCAGTTTGAGCAAAATAAAAAACTGGCCATTGCCAAGAAAAAGCAAAAACAGATCCAGGTTAAAGAAATTAAATTCAGACCCGGAACTGATGAAGGGGATTATCAGGTTAAGCTCAGAAGCCTAACTAAATTTCTGAACGATGGCGACAAAACGAAAATTACCGTACGCTACCGCGGACGCGAAATGGCCCATCGTGAAATCGGCATGGATTTGTTGAAGCGAATAGAAAAAGATTTGGAAGAGATAGCCACTGTCGAGCAGTTTCCCAAGATGGAAGGCCGTCAGATGGTCATGGTTATGGCGCCGAAGAAGAAAAAATAAACCGCCGCCTTTTCCACTATTTTTAAAGTTATCAGGCAGCACAGGATGTGCTGCCGAAGGCGTCATGAAAAATGGCGCGCATAATTCTTCAGGGCCATGCATTTTGCCTTGCTGGGTTATTTTCTCAGGGATCTTGTATTTATAATTATCGGAGCAAACAAATGCCAAAAATAAAAACCAACCGTGGCGCAGCCAAGCGTTTCAAACGCACAGGCAACGGCGGTTTCAAATGTGGTCAATCATTTAAACGTCATATCCTGACTAAAAAAACCACTAAAAGAAAAAGACAGTTACGCAGGCCGGCAAGTATTCATCCATCAGATGTGCGCATGGCAAAACGCATGATGCCTTACAGCTAATAAAGGAGCGGAATAATGCCTAGAGTAAAACGCGGCGTAACAGCCAGAGCAAGACACAAAAAAGTTTTAAAGCAAGCGAAAGGTTACTACGGTGCACGTAGTCGCGTTTATCGCGTTGCCAAGCAAGCGGTAATCAAAGCAGGTCAATATGCTTACCGCGACCGCAAACAGAAAAAACGCCAATTCCGTGCGTTGTGGATCGTCCGTATCAATGCGGCAGCCAGAATGTGCGGCACGTCTTACAGTCGCTTGATCAATGGTTTGACTAAAGCGAATGTAGCGATAGACCGCAAGGTTTTGGCAGACATCGCTGTACGTGATATGGAAGCTTTTGCCGAAATAGCGAAAATCGCTAAAGCAAATCAAAGCCCGCTTTGAAATAAAAAGACGATTACTCTTACTGAGTAATCTGATTATTCCCCCCTCTCCGGTCGGGGAGGGGGGGAGTGAAGGTTTTATCCTTCCCAGATTAAAAAATCCTTTTGGATTATCCTCCCCATCTACTTAAATAAGCGAGTTGAGCAGTGTCGGCCACTCTAGAAGAAATTCTCGCGCAGGCATTACAACAGCTTGCGGAAGCACAAGATCTTAATCAACTCGATCAAGTCCGTGTCCAGTATCTCGGCAAAAAGGGTTTATTTACCCTGCAGATGAAAGAACTTGGCAGACTTGATCCTGAACAGCGCCGTTCCGTCGGACAGATCATCAACGAAGCCAGGGATCAATTTCAGGAACAGCTGGAAGCCAGAAAAAATACCCTGGAGCATGCTGCGCTGGAAGCAAGGCTGTCCAGCGAGCGCGTCGATGTCACCCTGCCGGGACGCGGGCAATTTGTTGCCGGGCTGCATCCGGTGACGACCACGCTGAGAAGAATTTCCAAAATTTTTGCCGGTGTCGGCTTTAAAGTGGTCGAAGGGCCGGAAATTGAAGACGATTACCATAATTTCAGTGCCCTGAACATTCCCGAGCATCACCCGGCGCGGGCCATGCACGATACGTTTTATTTTGATGCGCATACGGTTTTGCGGACGCATACTTCGCCGGTGCAGATCCGGGTTATGGAATCCGAGCAACCGCCGCTCAAGGTCATCGCGCCAGGAAGGGTATACCGCTGCGATTCGGATCTCACCCATTCGCCCATGTTTCATCAGGTAGAGGGCTTTCTTGTCGATACCGACGTCAGCTTCGGCGATTTAAAAGGCGTGATTTACGAGTTTTTACAGGCGTTTTTCGAAAAAGACGTCCAGGCCCGTTTCCGTCCGTCTTATTTTCCGTTCACCGAACCTTCGGCAGAATTCGACGTTTCATGCGTGATGTGCGACGGTCAAGGCTGTCGTGTCTGCAAGAACACCGGCTGGCTGGAAGTAGGCGGCTGCGGAATGATCCATCCCGAAGTCTTCAAATCAGTGAATATCGATCACGAACAATTCTCCGGTTTCGCATTCGGCATGGGCGTGGAACGTCTGGCTATGATGCGATACGGCATCAACGATTTGAGATTATTTTTTGAAAATGATCTTAAATTTTTAGAACAATTCAGATAAGTTGCAGTTACGGGAAAGCTTGAATCATGCAAATTAGTGAAGCCTGGTTAAGAGACTACGTCAATCCGGCCATAAACACAGAAGAACTGGTCGAGCAATTGACTATGGCAGGCCTTGAAGTCGATTCCGTAACGCCTGCGGCAGCCGTATTCAGCGGCGTCGTCATCGGTGAAGTGCTGGAAATGGAACAGCATCCTGATGCCGATCGGCTTAGAGTGTGTAAAGTCGCTGTCGGCGAAGCCGAGCCTTTGCAGATTGTCTGCGGCGCCAGCAATGTGCGCGTAGGGCTCAAAATACCGGCTGCATTGATCGGCGCCGTACTGCCGGGCGATTTCAAAATCAAAAAGTCCAAACTGCGCGGTGTGGAATCGTTCGGCATGCTCTGCTCGGAAAAAGAACTGGGCTTGGCGGCCGATGCCAGCGGTCTCATGGAATTGGCGGCTGACGCCCCGATAGGCACCGATATTCGCGAATACCTGTCACTGAATGACACCATTATTGAAGTCGACCTGACGCCTAACAGAGCGGACTGCCTGAGCGTGGAAGGCATCGCGCGTGAAGTGGCGGTTTTAAACCGCATGAATTGGTCGCCGACGCAGGTCGAGAAAGTTGCGGTCAGTCATCAGGAATCATTAGCAGTAAAGGTCGAGGCGGAAGATGCCTGCCCGCGCTATCTGGGGCGATTGATCAAAGGCGTAAACGCCAAAGCGGAAACCCCGCTGTGGATGCAGGAACGCCTGCGCCGTTCCGGTTTGAGAAGTTTGGGGCCCTTGGTCGATGTCACCAACTACGTACTGATCGAGCTGGGTCAGCCCTTGCATGCTTTCGATGCCGACAAGCTGAACGGTGCTATCAACGTGCGCTGGGGTAAAGCGGACGAGCAACTTTCTTTATTGAACGGTCAGGTTATCACGCTTGATCCTGAAGCCTTGGTCATCGCCGATGACCAGCAGGCGCTGGCGCTTGCCGGCGTCATGGGCGGCAGCGAGTCAGCCGTCAGCGATGAAACGCAGAACGTATTCCTGGAGTGCGCATTTTTTGCGCCGCGAAGCATTGCCGGCAAAGCGCGCCGATTCGGCCTCCATACCGATTCATCGCACCGTTTTGAGCGCGGCGTCGATCCTACCCTGCAGGAAAGGGCTATTGAGCGCGCCACACAATTGATCGTTGAAATCGCAGGCGGCAGCGCCGGACCTGTTACCGAAGCAAAAGCCGAATCGGCATTAGTGAAACGTCCGGCTGTTCTGCTCAGACGTCAACGCATAGAAAAAATACTGGGTATCGCGCTGGCTGATGAAGAAATCGTGGCGATTTTTCAGCGCCTGGGCATGTCAGTGGAAGCTCAGGCTGATGGCTGGCAAATTACGCCGCCGGGCTTTCGTTTTGACATCGCTATCGAAGCGGACTTAATCGAAGAATTAGCGCGTATCTATGGCTATAACAACCTGCCGAGAAGCAGTCTGTTAATGCGCTCCGAATTAAGCAAGGCGACAGAAGCCGTGCTGGACATTGATCGCGTCAAAGACCTGCTGGTCGATAGAGGCTATCAGGAAGCCATTACCTATAGTTTTGTTGATGAAGACATTCAAAAGGCGGTGGCGCCGGATGACATATTCATCAGTTTAAAAAATCCGATTTCCTCGGAATTAGCGGTCATGCGCACCACATTATGGTGTGGCCTGTTGAATGCGGCATTGCACAATACCAATCGCCAGCAGAATCGGGTGCGTTTGTTTGAAACCGGCCTGCGCTTTATTAATGAAGGCGGAGAAACCCGGCAGCAGAAAATGCTGGCGGGCCTGGCTTTGGGAAGCGTCTATGCCGAGCAGTGGGGCGAGAAAAGCCGGAAAGTCGATTTCTTCGATGTGAAAGCCGATGTCCAGGCCATGTTTGCATTGACCGGCTGTGAAGTGCAATTTGCACCGGCAAAGCATGCGGCGCTGCATCCCGGACAGACGGCTGAAATCCTGAATCCGGCAGGCGAAAGAATAGGCTGGCTAGGCATGCTGCATCCGACCTTGGAAAAACAGTTGGGTTTCGATAGCCAAGTTTTTTTGTTTGAATTGGATCAGAACTTATTGTTAAATAAGCATATTCCTGTCTTCAAGCCGTTGTCGAAATATCCATCGGTGCGCCGCGACTTAGCCTTGATAGTCAAGGAAGAAATCTCGGCCGACGACATCATCAATGCTGTTAAAGGCTGTGCAGAACAGACCTTGCAGGACATAGTGATTTTCGATGTATACCGCGGCAAAGGCGTGGAAGAAGGATACAAAAGTGTGGCTTTAAGTTTAACCATACAAGATTATTCACAAACGCTAACAGACTCTGAGATAGATGCTATATTTAACAGAGTGTTAGACACAGTAATGAATAAAATAAGTGCAAAGCTGAGAGATTGATTTAATGGCATTAACTAAAGCAGATTTTGCCGAAAGGCTGTTTGACGAGCTTGGCTTAAACAAGCGTGAAGCAAAAGAAATGGTCGAATTGTTTTTTGAAGAAATCAAAGGCTCTTTGGAAAACGGTGAGCAGGTAAAAATTTCCGGTTTTGGAAAATTCGAACTCCGCGATAAAAACAGCCGTCCTGGCAGAAATCCAAAAACAGGTGAAGAGATTCCCATAACCGCTCGGCGTGTGGTAACATTCAGGTCAGGTCAAAAACTAAAAGCCCGAGTGGAAGCATATGCTGGAGCCGAGTAATAACAACGAACTGCCGCCCATACCGGCAAAACGGTATTTCACTATAGGTGAAGTCAGCGAATTATGCGGCGTAAAGCCGCATGTGCTCCGCTACTGGGAGCAGGAATTCGCTGAACTCAGCCCGGTTAAAAGGCGCGGCAATCGTCGCTACTACCAGCGCCACGATGTGCTGATGATCCGGCAAATCAGATCTCTTTTATACGAGCAAGGCTACACGATCGGCGGCGCCAGAGCTCATCTATCCAGTGACGACGCCAAAGAGGACTCAACCCGCACCAAGCAGTTGATTCATCAGTTGATTGGCGAACTCGAAGATATTTTGGAATTACTTAAATAGATTTAGTGCGGCAAATGTAGTATAATTTGCCGCATAGCTAGGGGTTGCGTTCGCAATCCTTTCTCAAACACTTTCTAATATTCAATACGTCGGGGCGTAGCGCAGCTTGGTAGCGCACTTGCATGGGGTGCAAGGGGTCGGAGGTTCAAATCCTCTCGCCCCGACCAATTGAATCAATGACTTACGGAAGCCTAAGATTTAAAAAATATAAAAAATCTTATTTCGGGCTAACTCTCGGGCTAACTTTTACATCAATTGAAATCTATGGATCGATGATCCATCAAGAAAACAAATGTTATCCGACTTGTTTCGTCCGACCAGTCCTACTGGAAATGTATTCGAAAATTAGACAGTACTATCCCTTAAATATTGGGAGCATTGAGCGAATACATTATTCCGAAGGATTTGCTGCAATCAATCGATGAAATAGGACAGACTATCACAACTCTCTGTGTAAGGGGGGAGTCTAAGCGCTTATCATTAACAGTGACGACTTCAAAAAATTCTCAATATTTCTCTGTGATGATAGGGCTTCTTAAGTAAAGAGTCTTAATCTCCAAGTAAAGATTAGAATAGACGAGCATATGTTTTTGCCATGATTTACAAGAATATCAATCCTGATAAAGCACTGATTTGGCGTATCCTCCATCGTGACAATTTGTCATGGATTTTGGATAATGGCTTACATTGTGCAAACTCCAAAATTTTGTCGCCGAACTATATCAATATTGGCAATCCCGATCTAATTGATAAACGTCGTCATCGGAAGGTGCCGATTGAGCCGGGCGGAACGCTGGCCGATTACGTGCCGTTCTATTTCACACCGTTTTCGGTCATGATGATGAATATTCATTCAGGCCGAGGTGTTGTACGACGCCGCAATGAAGAAATTGTAATCTTGGTTTCCAGCTTACATCATGCGCATTCTATCGGCTTGTCATTTGTGTTTACCAATGCTCACGCTTACCCGGACTGGACCAATTATTACAGTGACTTAGCGCATTTACGCAATATTGATTGGAAAATTTTGCAACACCGGGATTTTAAACGTGACGCAGATGATCTAAGAAAAATGGAACGTTATCAAGCAGAAGCCTTAATATTTAAACACTTGCCAATTGATGGAATACTTGGCATTGTATGCTATACAGAACAATTAAAACATGATATCGACAAGCAGGTTCAGGCTCGTAGCTTAGCGTTAAAAGTTTATGCCCGTACTAAGTGGTATTTTTAAATGATTACATTTACACAAGGCAATTTACTGGAAGCACCAGTAGAAGCGCTGGTCAATACTGTCAACACAGTTGGTGTGATGGGGAAAGGTATTGCGTTGATGTTTAAGGAACGCTTTGTTGAGAATTTCCATTTGTATGTAATAGCTTGCAAGGCTAAGCAGGTTCAGACCGGCAGTATGTTCGTGACCGAGGTGCATGAGTTAGGCGATGGCCCTCGCTGGATTATCAATTTTCCTACTAAGCAGCATTGGCGTGCGCCATCGCGGATGGAGTGGATTATAGAGGGGTTACAAGATTTACGGCGTTTTCTTATTGAGCAGCAGATTAAATCGGTTGCGATTCCTCCTTTGGGTGCTGGCAATGGAGGCTTGGAATGGGCTGCTGTGCGGGGGCAAATTGAGAGAGCCTTGGGTGATCTTGATGTCGAGATTCTGGTGTTTGAGCCTACTAATAGGTACCAAAATGTTGCCAAACGCACCGGTGTGGAAAAACTGACTCCTGCTCGTGCGTTGATTGCTGAATTGGTACGCCGATACTGGGTGTTGGGAATGGAGTGTAGTTTGCTGGAGATACAAAAACTAGCATGGTTTTTGGAACGAGCCATAGAGCAATTCTCGCCGGGAGATAATCCGTTAAATCTGCAATTTAGGGCATACAAATATGGTCCTTATGCTAATCGGCTGAGTCACTTGTTGAATAACTTGGATGGCAGCTATTTGCATTGTGATAAGCGGATCAGTGACACTGATCCGCTCGATGTGATCTGGTTTGATGATGAACGCAAGACTTATTTACAAACTTACTTGAAAACCGAGGCCAAAGCTTATATGCCAGCGCTTGAGTACACGGCTGCGTTGATTGATGGTTTTGAATCACCGTTTGGCATGGAGCTATTAGCTACTGTGGATTGGCTTCTCAGTAGAGAAAATGTCGCGCCTACGGTTGAGGCTATATGTGAAGGTTTGAAACGCTGGCCAGCAGCTGGCGCAGCTGAACGAAAATCTCGTCTCTTTGATAAGCACACTATTGGTATCGCACTAGAGCGCTTGATCCATGCACCTATTCCTGCATCGGTCTGAAGTAGCAGGTAGATATTTGAATATACGGAAATTGAACAAGTAGATATTTGAATATACGGAAATTGAACAAGCTTTTTTGCAGTAATTAAAAAGCAGCAGAGCTTGTAGAGCAGGGGTTATGCATTAAAACTATTTCCTACTGACACTGATTTTTTGCGCATCTGAAAAGTAGATGAGCCATATAGTCATTGTTCCAGCCGGCGTTTTGGCGCTGTCCACGCAGGCTGAATTTGTTGCTCTTATCGTTCCTGACGATATTGAGCGCCATCTTGATATGCACCATAACTGCTGGTGTAATAAATGGGATTGCCCAAGGCGCAAAAGCAACGAGTCCTATAGCTATTCCTTTTAAAACCAAATAGGTGACACTACCCGCTGAAAGCAGCTTGAGAATGCTGCTATACCAGCTTTGACATCACCTTTTGATGCCTTTCCTTCTAAATCCGCTATTTCATCCCATAAAGTTTTCATAGCTTACGCTCTATAAAAAGCAAAGCGGAGTAATTTACTGCTCTGTTATCAGTTAACTATTATCAGTTAACTATTTTGGAACGTACTTATTGTTCCCGTGAATATAATCATCCTGAGATATATATGCGTTGTTTTGTGCATCTACGTAAGGATGATAAGAAGAGTCAATTTCAGATGGATATGAACCAAACTGTAAGTCATGGGTACTATTTGCTGAATTGGAAGCTGCTTCCGCTACGTCAGAAACATCAACATCGGAGACTGTTTCTGTTACGTCAGAAACATCGGTACCACTGAATATGTCTGATAGGACATCAAGGAGTGCTTCAATCATTGTCTTAGCTCCAACTAGGAAAGCTAATCCTTAATTAAGAATATCGACCACATCCTTTTTCACTCAATTAGAATATTGTGGGCGAAGATATCTCACAATTATCATCATTAAAGTTACTCTTGCTTTATAAGAGTGTCTTTAAGAAAGAAAATTAAATATTAGGCATTTTTTTAAGAATTGAGTTCCCATAAAAAATAATTTTTTAGACCAAATTTAAATCAAGCTAGGGGGCGTTCTCAATCATATTTGATTGAATGCTCAGCTAGTGTATCTTAGCGGGCCTTTGAACTGAACCTGATGAAGCGTACGGTACTGCGCGATGATCAATGGGAGCGCATCAAAGACCTGTTGCCCGGCAAAGCCGGTGATAGTGGTGTGACAGCATCCAACAACCGCTTAGTTATCGAAGCGGTGTTATGGATTGCCAGGACAGGCTCGCCCTGGCGGGATTTGCCTGAGCGTTTTGGTTACTGGCATCGGATTTATGTCCGTTACAACCGTTGGGCGCATAAAGGCAGTTGGACAAACATCCTGGCAGCGGTGGCCAGTGATCCCGACCTTGAATACTTGATGGTGGACGGCAGCATTGTCCGAGTTCATCAGCATGGCGCAGCTCAAAAAAACAGCAGTCGGAACAGGCGATGGGCAAGTCACGCGGTGGCCTGAGCACGAAGATCCATGCGGCGGTTGATGCTCTGGGCAATCCGGTGCGCTTCTTGCTCACAGCGGGGCAAACGTCGGAATATACGCAGGCTGAAGCATTGATGGCAGGTTTTGAAGCCGGCTATGTGCTGGCAGATAAGGGCTATGATTCAGACGCGTTTATGTCCACTATCGCAGAAAGCCAGGCGATGCCGGTGATCCCTGCCAGAAAGAACCGCAAAGTGCTCAGAGAGCTTGACCGGAACCTTTATAAAGAACGCAATTGGGTTGAACGCTGCTTTCAGAAATTGAAACATTTTCGCCGCATTGCCACACGCTATGAGCGCCTCGCCAGAAACTATCAGGCGATGCTCAGCCTCGTATTGACTGTCATCCGGCTTAATTGAGAACGCTCCCTAATCAAAACGTTTTAGGTTTGAGCTATAGTCATATATGGTCCGCTTCGTATTGCAAGGAAAAATTCTGGGTTCTGTCGCAAAATCTGTCAGGCTGGGCGATAATTGCCGAATTCAGGCATTAAAATCCGTTTTAAAGGCGCTCACTATCCGAAAGACGTTATTCTCTAGATGGATGAGAGTTATATTAAAGTGAAAGGCCAAATGGGTTTGCTTGTATAGGGCTGTCGATAAGTTTGGAGATACTATTGATTTCATGCTATCCGAGCATCGTGAAGCGGCTGCCACTGCCTTTTTCAAGCAAGCGATCAATATCAATAGCAACGGACTGCCTGAAAAAGTGGTGATGGATAAAAGCGGCGCCAACTATGCCAGGCTGGAGAATATCAACTTCCTGATGCTGGCCGGTTTGATCAGTTTTGTTGAAATACTCCAGGTTAAATATCTGAATAACTTAATTGAACAGGACCACCGTTTCATCAAGAAAATCACGAACCCCATGATGGGCTTTGAGGCGTTTTACTCTGCCGAGGCAACCATCAGCGGGATCAAGACTGCACATGTGATTCGAAAAGGGCTGCTCTCTAAAGACAACATTCCCGCTTATCAGCAGCTTCTGGCTTTAGCAGGATAATTTTGCCCGAAGACAGGGGCGTCTAACCTTTTGAAATATTTGCGACAGAACCCATTAGCTCTACAAGTGACCGATTAGGCCCAGTCAGCGTCTATATTATTTGCCTGACCATTTTGCACTTCGGAAAACCTGAACATCCCCAGAACTGTTTACCCTGGTTGTCACCGCTCCGGGCTGTCCTCAGTATCATGACTTTGCCGCATTTGGGGCAGGCGTTTTCATCAATCTGGCGCTGCTTTTCCTGAACGATCGCCTTAACGTGTTTCACATGTTCCCTATGAGTTTTGAACGATGCCTTTAGCTGACCGGATGCAATCTTATGGCAAATAGCCTGAACTTCACTATCATTGAGGATCGGTTGTGTTTTGCTTTTAATAAATCGGACGTAGCCACCCAGATACACTACATTGTCCGGCATGGGCGTTTTGAAATCGCTGTCGCCGACGAAAACAACCAGGGAAAACAGTTTGTCAGGATCAAGCTCTAAAGCGGCCTGTAATGTCTCAGTGTGTTTGTAATTCTGATGCAACGGGTTCTGGAATTTGTTCGTATGCTGGTAAATTTTCTGAATCCAGGTTTTTTGCTGAGCACTGCCAAATATCCAGCCTTTCATATTTTTAGTTTCGATGACCAACACACCGTATCTGGAGACGATAACATGGTCGATCTGCGTGGTGCCGCCTTCGGTTGGAAGAGTCACGTTCTTGAACAGCGTGTAGATCTTCTTATCGAGAAAGAATCTAGCGGCTAGATTGACTTGGAGTTCGCCTAAGACGCCTTTAATAAAAGGCGAAAATCATTGACCGGCAAGCTGTTCGGCGACCGAGGCTATATTTCGAAGCCATTAGCTGAGCTGTTGGTCAGCCAGGACATTAAACTGATGACTACCTTGAAAAAGAACATGAAAGCTCAAGCCATCGATGCCTTTGATCAATTGCTGTTGCGCAAGCGCAGCATCAACGAAACGACCAATGATCAGCTCAAGAATATTGGCGATCTCGAGCACTCGCGGCATCGCTCGTTGGCCAATTACGTGTCCAATATCATCGCGAGTTTAGTTGTTTATTCCTATCAGGATAAAAAGCCGGCTCTTCAATTACGTGAGGCTGATCTACTCCCTCTTTTACAGAATGCTTAAACCGAACTCAGGTTAATTATCGTTCAACCATTTCACTGACATAGTATTTCAAAAACAGTGTCATATTTTTGGGCTTTTCAGTTGGATAATCCAAGTCAGATTGAACTTCGATTAAGAATGAGCCAATTCCCACGATAAATATTAATGCACTACCAAGCAAAATCCCCAGCCATTGAGATTTAAAATATCGATTCACTAAATACAGGCTGGTTGCTGCTGTGATGTAAAGGACAATGAGTAGTACGGGTGCTACAAAGAAAACCAAGAAACTATTAT